>NZ_JAJNAN010000028.1:0-37531 GCF_022227565.1 Ectothiorhodospira sp. 9100 | reverse complement strand
GATTTTCCACCTGGCGCCATAGTATTCAATGACTTGCGTGACGGAGAGGCCCAGATCGGTGGTCACCAGGGCGACCCATTGAGTTCGGCGGAAGACCCAGACGACGCGCACCTGGGCGCGCAGGGATTTGAGCATGACCACCCGGTCATGAGCGAGGATCTCACGGGAGCGCCCGTAGAGATTCACCTTGTAGGTCGTGGCCTTGAGTTTGGCATCCAGGGCGAGTTCCTTTGTGTTGCCCAGGCGCTGGCCATACTTGCGGGGCCGCCCAGCCTTGCCCGGTTGAGCCTTGGGCAGGTCGTACATGACCGCGTTGACGCGCAGGCGCGAGAGCAGGTGGGCCCGGTGGCCCAGGGCGGTTCTCAGGGGCCGCATCAAGCCTTGGTTGCCGAACCAGCTATCCGCCACCACCAGCACCGGGGCGTCGGTGAACACCTGGCTGATGCGCTCGATCATGTCCACCGCCTGGCAGAACTTGGATTGGTAGCGCAGATGCTTGCCATACAGGGAGAGATCCTCGAGCACCGTGGTCTTGGCCCGCAGGAAATAGGCAAACGCCAAAGGCAGACAAGCCCAGCGGCCCTGCACGGACTTGAGCAGTCCCACGGTGACGATGGTCTGGGCCCAGGGATAGGCGCTTTGGTTGGCCTTGGCGGCATGGTCGAAGGTGTCCTGACAGGCAAAGACCTTGCGACCGGTCTTGGGGTTAATGGAGTCATCCAGGGCCAGGATCAGGCGGCCATCGGTGAGGGGATCCTGAATGCTCTGCCAGAGGATCCGCCAGAGTCGATCCCAGGGCAGTTTGGTGGAGGCCATGAACGTGTAATACCGCGACTGTGCGATATCCACCCCGAATAAGGTGCCGATGCTGCGCAGGAGGTTGGAGGTGCGCGAGGCGGTGAGCGGCATCAGGATGGCCTGAAGGGTCAGGACAAACCAATGGGCGCGTTCACGGCCGTGAGCGTTGCCAGGGAAGGCTTTCTGGAATTGTTGGGTGAGTGAGGGTAGGATAGTCATCGAATGCGGTTTTGGTTGGCATATCAAAGGTTTAGGCGCTTTTGATTATACCATTGGCCAAGGCCGCATTCACCTTTTAAGCCACTGTTTTTGCTGCTTTTATCGGCTTTTTTGATCTCTCGTTCACTCCCTTTCTCCAGGGCCTATATTAGCAATCGGTAATATGCTTTCGGTATCGCTAGACAGTCTTTGCTTATAACCGATTACCTGGCTTGGTCTCGTCACAGGCGACCTTCTATCCGTTATTCCGAATATGCTGAAATGGTGGAATTAGGAAACTCCAGTTTCTTCGGGTTCGCTGCCGCCCAGGCAGCTCAGAAATCAATGTGAACACTGTGGGTCTTTGGGCGCTGGTTCGCTGCCGCCCAGGCAGCTCAGAAAGACCGCAAGCAGTGGCGTGAGGTCCTGCTTTCGTTCGCTGCCGCCCAGGCAGCTCAGAAAACCACGGTTTCGCGCACGATGGTTGTGCTGCCGTTCGCTGCCGCCCAGGCAGCTCAGAAATCGACCAAGTGGCGCACCTTGGGCTTGCCTTCGTTCACCCGCAGGCGCGGGGATGACCCGCACACCAGGGCGGCGGTCAGTTCGGCACCATCGATCTGCACTGCTATCACAGCTATACTCCTTATCAGTCGATCCGGTTACATCGGGCCGTTGTGGGCATACCATGAATCGTTGCGGACGTAGGGCCTGGGGACGGATCGGCACCACTCGCCGGAGCTTGCAGTTCCGGCATGGCCGCCAGCACGATCTTCTCGCGCTCGACCTTTTTCTCCAGCGTCGCACCTGCTCGGCCAGGGTGCGCAGGAAGAACACGAGCCACGGCTGCCAGTTCGGGGACTCCGTGCGGATCGTGCCCTGCGTCTGCCGCAGCGCCATGTAGTAGGCTTCATTTGCGGACTTTGGGCCTATTTCGGAGAGCGAGGTCAGAGGTTGGGGTTTCAATATTGGTGGCGGATGGTTGACCGCAGGAATGGGGCCTCGGTCAGCCAATTCGGAGCGGTGCGAACGGGTGCGAATCCCTGCGTAATCACCGCGACAGCGGTGCCCGTGATTCGTTTCATTATAAAGATATCTTTAATGTGATCTTCGCTTATTAAGGCATTCTTTAATAATGAGGTTTGAAACGCTCATACTGAGTCATTTCCAGTGTCCCTGAGGGCCAGGCATGGCTGACCAACAGCGCCTCAGACTCCCCATCGGCATTCAGACCTTCTCCGAGATCCGCGAGGGGGGCTACTACTACGTGGACAAGACGCCAATCATCGAGCGCCTGGTCCACCAGAACAAGTATTACTTCCTCTCCCGCCCCCGCCGCTTCGGCAAGAGCCTGTTGCTCGACACCCTGCGCTGCCTGTTCGAGGGTCGCCAAAAGCTCTTCGAGGGGCTCTACATCCACGACCGATGGGACTGGCAGCAAACCCACCCGGTGATTCGCCTCAGCTTCGGCAGCGGCGTGATGCGCAATCGCGAGGAGCTGGACACGCGCATTCGCCACCAGCTACGCAAGGAGCGTGGGCGCTTCACCCAGGCCACCTCCCCCGAGACGGATATTCCCGGGGAGTTCTCCGACCTGCTGGAGCTCACCCACCGGGAAACGGGGCAGCCGGTCGTGCTGCTGATTGACGAGTACGACAAGCCGATTCTGGACAACATTCTGGAACCGGAGCGTGCCCGAGAGCTGCGCGAGGGGCTGAAGAACCTCTACAGCGTGATCAAGGACGCCGACCCACACCTGCATCTGGTGTTGATCACCGGCGTGTCCAAGTTCAGCAAGGTCAGCCTGTTTTCGGGGCTGAACAACCTCAACGACATCACCCTGGATGCGCCCTACAGCACGATCTGCGGCTATACCGATGACGACATCGACACGGTATTCGCCCCGGAGTTGCCCGGCATGGACCGCGACGCGATCCGCGCTTGGTACAACGGCTACCGCTGGGGCAGCGCCGAGGTCACATCGGTCTACAACCCCTTCGATGTGCTGCTGCTGCTCCAAAAGCGCGAGTTCGGCCCCTACTGGTTCGAGAGCGCCACGCCCACCTTCCTCATTGATCTGCTCAGGAAGCGTGGCATCTTCACCCCTCAGTTGGACCGGCTCCAGGCCAGGGCCCAGCTGCTCGGGCGTTTCGATGTGGATGACATCACCACCGAAGGACTGCTGTTCCAGACCGGCTATATCACCATCAAGGAGATGCACGAGCCCATGCTGGGCTACCGGCTCTACACGCTGGGTTTCCCCAACCTGGAGGTGGAGAGCAGCCTCAACGATCTGCTGCTGCCGGTGCTGGGCATTGGCCACAGCGAGGCCCAGACCCACCAGCTGAGGCTGATGGACACGCTGCAGCGACACGACCTGGCAGGCCTGGAGGCTCACCTCAAGGCGCTCTACGCCGGCCTGCCCCACGACTGGTATCGCAACAACCCCATCGCCCAGTATGAGGGCCACTATGCCAGCGTGTTCTACAGTCACTTCGCCGCCCTGGGACTCCAGGTCACGGTGGAAGATTCAAGCCACCACGGCAAGGTGGACATGGCGGTGGACTTCAGCGGCCACATCTATCTGTTCGAGTTCAAGGTGGTGGAGCAGCTCCCCGAGGGCAGGGCGCTGCAGCAGATCAAGGCCAGGGGCTATGCCGACAAGCATCGGGCCAGCGGCAAGCCGATCCATCTGATCGGGGTGGAGTTCTCCAGTGAGCAGCGGCAGATCGTGGCGTTTGAGGTGGAAACGATCTGATTGCAGGCCTGGTGGGAACGGGCCCATCATGTTGCGAAGTCGGCGGCTCGACGTTCTGGTTTTAGATACCTCGGCAAACCACGGTTCCCGGCGGAGCAGAGCCGGATCGTCCGGCTGCTAGTCGAGAAAGTGATCGTGTCGCCCAACGACCTCGAGGTGCGGCTGCGCGCCAACGGCATCGAGCGTCTGGTGCTGGAGTTGCGCCCCGAGCCCGTCGAACAGCAAGAGGAGGTGCTGGCATGAGCGACATCCGCATCCTGAAGACCGGCGAGCCGGACATTCTGCAGACCAGCGACGGCCAGCTGACCCTGTCCGTGCCGATCCAGATCAAGCGGCGCAGCGGACGCAAGCTGGTCACGCTGCCGAACGGCGAAACTGCCCCCGTGAGGCCGTGGGACGTAACCCCGACGCCGCTCCAGTTAGCGCTGGCCAGAGGGCATCGGTGGCTGGCCATGCTGGAGTCGGGAGAAGCGAAGTCACTGAAGGAGATCGCCGCGCGGGAGGGGATCGACAACAGCTACGTGAGCCGGATGGTCAACCTGACCACCCTGGCGCCGGACATCGTGGTCGCAATCCTGGACGATACGCTGCCGAATCATGTCACCCTGTTCGATCTGGCGGTTGATCCGCCGGCCCTGTGGGAGGAGCAGCGCGCGCGGATTGGGCTTGGAAGTGCCTGACCTCACGCCAGCCGATTGACCTTGTCCTGTATGGCGGCGCAGGTTTCCAGAATCGCATCGAACTCCGGCTGATCTGACAGCAGCAGGCCGTCCTCGCTCATCGCCGCAAAATCCTGTGCCAACGCTGTGCGCGACGGGCCTTCGGGTACCAACGTGAGCGAGCCGCTCACGGCCTCGACGTAGTCGATCTTGCCGCCGTTGGCATCCTTCTCGGCGAAGAACATCGACTTGTGCTCGGCCACCTGATGCGCCAGTTGCCGATCGGCGGCCGCCTTGTCGAAATGCTCGCTTCGCGCCAGCGCCGCCAGGTCGTACCAATGACGTGAATACCGCTCACCGCGCAACCGCTCCTGGCGGCAGTAAACGTGTGCGGCCGTGGCTTTCTCCCAGAACGTGCGCTCGGCGGCCATCACCAAAGGGCGTGCTGTCGGGAAGGTCACGCCTTCGATCCAAGGCGCGATGTCGCAGGCGACTTCATGAAAGTGGTGCGGCTCCCCGGTGGCGCGCGCTCCGAACTCCAGTTGGACCGTCGCGGAGACATAGCCCGTGCCGGTCTTGACGGCGGGATAGGCGATGATCAGCTTGTCGCGCTCCTGGCCGGCGAGACTCAAGTCCGCCTGCAAGCCGTTCGCGGCCAAGGCGTCATCGATGACGGGGCGTACCGTCTGCTCGATCCAGTCGGGAAGCCTTGCGCGCACTGCGCGGGTGATCTTTTTCTCCTGGCTCGCAGACGCTGGAATCGGATTGCCTTCGCGCAGCAGATCCGGCACCAGGGCGCGGATGTCGTAGGTCAGATCGATGTCTTCCGAGAACCGTTCGATGACCTTGTAAACCTTGGAAAGCGACGTACCACCCTTGAAGGTCAGCGTGTCGGCGATGGAGGAGGCGTAGATCGCCGCGAGCGTCCACACCACCCAGATGTCTTTTTCCAGCAGATGTGCCGGGCGGTCGCTTTGGGCGGCCGCGTATTCCAGGGCCTCGACCCGATCGGCCTGGCTGAGCGCGAACCAGGACTCAGCCATGTGCATTCACCTCGCTGACGGCGCGGGCCATCCAGCCGGGCAGGGCCGCGCGAGTTGCCTGCAGGGCGGCCCATTCTTCCGCGGGCAGTTGGGCATGGAGGATGTGCAGGGCGGAGGGCGCCTGCTCGGGCCCCAGCCAGGACAGGGCGCGAATGGCCTTGCCGGCCGCGCGCTTGCCGAGCGCGAGCTGCCAGCGGCTGCCGTGCTTGAGCTCGACGATGCGGTTGCCCAGGCGCAGCTTGCGCGTGGGTCCCGAGGTCAGAAAGATCTCCCGGGTCGGCACTTGCGTGGTCAGCCCCAGCGCATTGGCTTCCGCCGCGCCATTGGGTACGACGACTTCACCGTGGGTGGACGCGATGGCTTCGACGACGGCCTCGGTCGAGGGCGGGCGGGAACCGAAGCGGCTGGTTACCGGCAGGGCGTAGGCCCCCCGTCCCACGCGCAGCAACTTCCCCTCGCGGGCCAGTCGGGCCAGCGCCTGATCCACCGCCGCCCTAGACGCCAGATGCAGAAATTCCTTGGGCGAGACCAAGCCTCCCTCCGGGAGGGCCTGGGCGGCGGACAGAATGGCTTCGCTGAGGTGGCTCATGGGGCGTCTCTGTTTGTCAGAACTATATAGACGTTTCTGACATTCTTCAAACCGCGTCGGCACCAGCGTGAACGGTGTGGTTTCCTTTGGTCGGGCGATGCTGCAATCCAACCGCTTGATTCGTCCGCGCGTAACGCATTGATTTGTAATGGCCGTGTTCGTGGCCTTTGCGGACTTCGGGCGTGTCCGGGGGAGCGAGGCCGGAGAGAAAAATGGCCAGGAGAGAGAGGAAGGTGGCCCTGGACGGGGCCAGGGGCCGGACGCCGAAGTCCGCGGTCTTCCGCACGAACCCCCGCGAACACGCGGGAGTCGGCGCGATCGGGCAAGAAAAAAGGCCAACAGCGAACTGTTGACCTTTTGGTATTGGTGGAGGCGGCGGGAATCGAACCCGCGTCCGCAAGCCCTACGCCATTGGTACTACATGCTTAGTTCGTCTTTTCAGTTAACGCCGCGGCCTCCGACGAACAGGATGCGTTGGCGCGAGCCCGCTTGGTTTTAACGGTTAAGACCCGGGCAGGTCCGCTCCGCGAGCTTGTGTGCGATGACCTCTGAGTAGAACCCACAAGCAGGTCCCGTCAGAGGCTGACCGGTTTTTAAGCGGCCAGAGCGTAGTTGTCGTCGTTGGCAACTATAGCGTTACAGCATGATTTACGAGGTAAGCTGTATCCTCGGCATGCACCTCAGGTTTCACGACCCACGTCGAAGCCAGGTCGCCCCCGGTGTTGTAACAATAGACATGGTACCCGGGGGGGAGTTCCCTGTCACTAGCGCGTCCGGAAGAAAAAAGGGGTGGCTGCTCTTTCCTGATCGTGTTCTGAAGGGGATTCGCGGCCAGGGCCGCTCCCACGGAGGTATGCAAGTGGCATGGGGTGGGGGCTTTTCCGGGAGCAACTCCCATGGGGAACTGCTGTGGTTCCAGTAGGGGCAATCGGGGGCTTTCAAGGCGCTTTTCAAGTATCATGGACGGCTTTTCCAGCCTGAGTTCGGGGTCTTCAATGCTGTGTCTTCCGGGTAGTCCCTCCCTGTCCAGTTTCCGTCGTCAACGCCTGCTGGAGGATCTGCGTCGTCAGGTGCCGGGGATCCGCGGGGTGTGGGCCCGGTTCGAGCATTTTGTGCAGACCGAGCGAGAACTCTCGGCGGATGAGCACCAAGTGCTGGAGCAACTGCTTTGCTACGGTGAGGCAATGGATGATGGGCAGGAGGACGGGAGTCAGCTGGTGCTCGTGGTGCCTCGCCTGGGCACCATCTCGCCCTGGTCCAGCAAGGCCACCGACATCGCCCGCAATTGTGGGCTGGATGGCGTGGTGCGGCGCATCGAGCGGGGCACGGCTTACTGGCTGGAGTCGGATGCCTCGCTGAGTCTGGCGGAACTGCGCCGGGTGATGCCGTTGCTGCACGATCGCATGACCGAGACCGTGCTCACCGACCGGGATGAAGCCGAGGGCCTGTTCTCCACGGCCTCTCCGGCGCCCTTGCGCGTGGTGGAACGCGGTGCTGATCCCAAAGGGGCCCTGCAGCGTGTGAACTCGGAACTGGGCCTGGCGCTCACCGAGGACGAAATCGACTACCTGGTGGAGGCCTACGAGGCCCTGGGCCGCGATCCCACGGACGTGGAACTGATGATGTTCGCCCAGGCCAACTCCGAACATTGCCGGCACAAGATCTTCAATGCCGACTGGGTGATCGACGGGCGTCCTCAGGACAAATCCCTGTTCGCCATGATCCGCAACACCCACGCACAATCACCTGATGGGGTGCTTTCGGCCTATCGGGACAACGCCTCGGTGATGGAGGGCCACCGGGCCCATCGGTTGATCCCTGATGCCCGCACCGGGGAATACCAGCCTGTGGAGATGGATCTGCCAATCATCATGAAGGTGGAAACCCACAACCATCCCACCGCCATCTCGCCCTTCCCGGGGGCCGCCACCGGCTCCGGCGGCGAGATTCGTGACGAGGGCGCCACCGGGCGGGGTTCCAAGCCCAAGGCGGGGCTGTGCGGGTTCTCCGTGTCCAATCTGCGTATTCCCGGCCTGGAACAGGCCTGGGAGGAAGATTTTGGCAAGCCCGAGCGGATCGAGTCGGCCCTGAACATCATGCTGGAAGGCCCCATCGGCGCGGCAGCCTTCAATAATGAGTTCGGGCGACCGGCGCTGGCGGGTTACTTCCGCACCCTGGAGGCCGAGGTGCCCGGGCCTGCGGGCCCTGAGCTCAAGGGATATCACAAGCCCATCATGATTGCCGGCGGGGTAGGGAGCATGCGCGCCGAGCATATCGAGAAGCAGGCCCTGCCCGAGGGCACCCCCGTGGTGGTGCTGGGTGGGCCCGCCATGTTGATCGGTCTGGGCGGCGGCGCGGCCTCATCCATGGCCAGCGGCGAGAGTGCCCAGGAACTGGATTTCGCCTCCGTACAGCGAGGCAACCCGGAGATCCAGCGGCGTTGCCAGGAGGTGATCGATCGCTGCACGGACAGGGGCGAGGCCAATCCGGTGCTCTCGATTCACGACGTGGGGGCCGGTGGACTGTCCAACGCCATCCCCGAGATCCTCAACGATGCCGGCCGCGGAGGCAGCATCGAATTGCGCACCGTGCCCTCCGACGAAGAGGGGCTGTCGCCCATGGAGATCTGGTGCAACGAGGCCCAGGAGCGCTATGTCCTGGCCATCGAGGCCGATCGCCTGGATGAATTCGTGGCCCTGTGCGAACGGGAACGGGCGCCGTTTGCGGTGGTGGGTACGGCCACTGCCGAACAACGCCTGCTGGTGGGTGATGCCCTGTTGAATGCGACACCCGTGGACATGCCCATGGAGGTGCTGCTGGGTAAACCCCCCAAGATGTTGCGCGATGTGCACCATCAGACCTTCCATAAACCCGAAGTGGATACCGGGGTGGTGGATCTGGCCGAGGCCGTGGAGCGGGTGCTGCAACTGCCTGCGGTGGCCTCCAAGTCTTTCCTGATCACCATTGGTGATCGCACGGTGACCGGTCTGGTGGCCCGCGATCAGATGGTGGGCCCCTGGCAGGTGCCGGTAGCCGACGTGGCGGTGACGGCCAGTGATTACGACGGCTACACCGGCGAGGCCATGGCCATGGGTGAGCGCACCCCGATCGCCCTGGTCAACCCGGTGGCCTCGGGCCGCATGGCCATCGGCGAGGCGATCACCAACATGGCGGCAGCTGCCGTGGATGATCTGTCGCAAATCTGCCTCTCCGCCAACTGGATGGCCGCCACCGGGCATCCGGGTGAGGATGCGGCCCTGTTCGATACCGTGCGTGCCGTGGGTGAGGAGTTGTGCCCGCGTCTGGGGATCGCCATCCCGGTGGGCAAGGACTCCCTCTCCATGCGCACGGTCTGGGAGCAGGATGGCGAACAGCGCCTTATGACTTCGCCCTTGTCGCTGATCATCTCGGCGTTCGCGCCGGTCTCGGATATCCGACTGACGCTCACCCCGACGCTGCGCACCGATCAGGGGGATACCGATCTGATCCTGGTGGATCTGGCCAAGGGTCGGCAGCGTCTGGCCGGATCGGCCCTGGCACAGGTCACCAACCAGGTGGGTCATCACGCACCGGACCTGGATGATCCGGACACCCTCAAGCGTTTCTTCGCCGCCATCCGGGATCTGCGGCGCGAGGGGCATCTGCTGGCCTATCACGACCGTTCCGACGGTGGGTTGCTGACCACCCTGTGCGAAATGGCCTTTGCCGGGCGCACGGGTATGACCGTGCACCTGGATGATCTGGGTGATGATGCCCTGGCAGCCCTGTTCTGTGAGGAACTGGGGGCGGTCATCCAGGTGCGTCATGACGACACGGAAGAGGTGTTGTCCATGCTGCACGGCGCGGGCCTGGCGCACCACAGCCATGTGATTGGCACCTTGAATGACACCGGTCAGATCGAGTTCCGACGCGGTCAACAGGTGGTCTTTGCCGATAGCAGGGCCCGCCTGCAGCAGTGCTGGGCTCGTACCAGCCACCACATGCAGGCCCTGCGGGACGATCCGGACTGTGCCCGAGAAGAGTTCGAGGCCCTGGTGCCGGATGACGACCCGGGCCTCAATGCCCGACTGACATTCAATCCGGCGGATGACCCGGCGATGCCCTTCATCCAGACGGGTGTGCGGCCCCGGGTGGCCATCCTGCGTGAGCAGGGCGTCAATGGTCAGCTGGAGATGGCGGCGGCCTTCCATAGGGCGGGTTTTTGTGCTGTGGATGTGCACATGACCGATCTCATGGAGGGGCGAGTGGATCTGGCCAGCTTCCAGGGGCTTGCCGCCTGCGGCGGGTTCTCTTACGGGGATGTGCTCGGTGCCGGTGGGGGCTGGGCCCGTTCCATCCTGTTCAATGCCCGCCTGCGCGAGGCTTTTCAGGCGTTCTTCGAGCGCCCGGACACCTTCTCACTGGGTGTGTGCAATGGCTGCCAGATGCTCTCGCAGCTCAAGGACCTCATCCCTGGTGCAGCGCACTGGCCCCGTTTTGTGCGCAACCGCTCCGAGCAGTTCGAGGCGCGTCTGTCCCTGGTGGAGGTGGCGGACAGCCCGTCCATCCTGCTGCAGGGGATGGCCGGCTCGCGTCTGCCGGTGGCTGTCTCCCACGGTGAAGGCCGTGTTGCCCTGGGCAACACGGATGTGGATACCGTGTCGGGTGCCGGGCTGGTGTCGCTGCGTTATGTGGACCACTTCGGCCGGGTGACGGAGCGTTATCCTTTCAATCCCAATGGCTCTCCCGAGGGCATCACGGGGCTGACCAGCAGGGATGGTCGTGTCACCATCATGATGCCGCACCCGGAGCGGGTGTTCCGTACTGTGCAGCATGCCTGGGCCCCGGCCGAGTGGGGTGAGGATGGTCCCTGGCTGCGCATGTTCCGCAATGCCCGGCGGTGGGTCGGATGAGGAGGCGCTGTCATGTCTGCAATGGCTGAGGAAATACCCGTTCTGGTCTTCACCCGCGCGCCGGTGCCGGGGCGTACCAAGACCCAACTGATCCCGGCCGTGGGCGCTGAGGATGCCTGCCGCATTCACAAGGCCATGGTGCGTCATGCCATGATGGTGGCCTGCGCTGCCGATTGTGGCTCGGTGATCATCCACGGCGCCCCGGATTCCAGCCACCCCTTCCTGCGCAAGCTGGCTGTGGATTATGGCTGTGCGCTTACCTCACAGGAGGGCATTGACCGGGGCGATCGAATGCAGGAGGCCCTTGGGCGGGCTCTGGAGTGCTTCGGCGGAGCCATTGTCATCGGTACCGACTGTCCGGAGATGACGGTGCAGGACATCCGCGAGGCGGCGGATAGCCTGCGCTCAGGGCATGAGGCGGTGGTGGGGCCGGCCCACGATGGGGGGTATGTGCTGATTGGCATGCGGCGGATGGAACCGCAAGTATTCCAGGGCATCCAATGGGGAACGGATCAGGTGCTGGCGCAGACCCGCTCGCGGTTCGAGTCCCTGGGGTGGTCCTGGCATGAACTGGAGTCGCGGCAGGATCTGGATACGCCGGAGGACTGGGAGATTCTGAGGGAAACCTATCCCTGGCTGAGCCCCGCTGCGCTGGCCCTGAACGAGTAAACTTGTCCGGAGGAGTGTCCCTTCCCCAATGACAGCACACCCCCAAGTCTCCATCATCATCCCCGCCTGGAATGAGGGCGGCTGGATTGGTCGGACCCTGGAGGCTGTGAACGCCGCTCGGGCGCGGCTGCCGGAGCCCTCGGAGGTGATCGTGGTGGACAACGCTTCCACGGACGATACCGCCGCCATCGCCGAGGCTGCCGGTGCCCGGGTGGTCTTCGAGCCGGAGCAGCGCATTGCCCGCGCCCGCAATGCCGGGGCCGCCGCGGCCCGTGGTGAGTGGCTGATCTTTGTGGACGCCGATACCTGGCCCGATGGCTCGTTGCTCCAGGCCACGCTGACGGCGCTGGGGAGCGGTCAGATCTGCGGGGGCGGAGCGCGTATCCGTTTTGACCGTCTCTCCCTGTCAGCTTACCGTCTGGGCATGATTGCCTGGAATGCGCTGTCCTCCCGACTGGGGCTGGCGGCCGGGTGCTATCTCTTTTGCACTCGCGATGCCTTCGAGCGGGTCGGGGGCTTCACCGAGAAGGTCTATGCTGGAGAGGAGGTGTTCCTTTCCCGGCGTCTGGCCCGGGACGGTCGGCATCGGGGGCAGGTGTTTCACATCCTGGACGAGCCCCCGGTACTCACCTCGGGGCGCAAGACCGAATGGTTCGGTCCATGGCAGCATCTGCTCATGACCCTGGTGGTGTTGCTGGTGCCGTTTGCCCTGCGTTCAAGGCGGTTGAGCTGGTTCTGGTATCGCCGCCCGAAGTGATCACCTACAGGGTGCTCAAGCTGACCTCGTACACCCCACCGACCACCAGATGCTCTCCTTCCCCCCGCAGCAGTCCGGGCAATAGTTCCTGGAAACAGCACACCTTGGCCACTGGCACCTCCACGGTGAGAATGTAATCTCCGAACTCATCGGCCCGCTCCCGGTGGCTGGAGAAAGCATTCACGTTGTTGAACAGCACGACTGCCCGCTTGCCCTGGCGCCAAAGGACTTCATGATCTGCCAGACCGTTCACCCCTCGGTACAGGGTGAGATGGGTCTGTCCCGGGTATTGCCGCCCCAGCTCGTACTGGCAAAAGCCGAATAGCAGGTCCAGTTGCGATTCCAGGGCGTTGGTGTTGTAAAGCCCACCAGTCCGCTCGTGCATGAAACGGGCATAGTCTTCCCCCTCGTTGTCCTTCAGCGGCTGCCGGTGAAACCGGGTCATCAGACCGAAGCGTGATTCCACCCAGCCCTTGAGCACCGCTGCCTCGCGTCCGTCCGGGTTGAACCACCAGCCCCGCACCAGGCGCAGGTAATCCGCCTTGCCACGCCCTTCGTCCCCCTCCAGCCCACAGGCCGACAGGTCATCCAGGCAAAAATGACCGCGCATGTAGGCCTTGAAGTCCTCGGCTCTGAGTTCCGGCGTGTCGAGGCTGTCCAGGTGTTGCCACAGGTCCCGATGCAGATCAGCTACGCCATCGAGCATCAGCGGTGCCGGATGCCGTTGATACGTGAGGCTGCCCAGGATCACGGCCGGCAGGTTGCAGCGGTTGATGGGCAGGCGGGCGCGGGTGGGCAGGGTAGGGGAGGGAGACGTGTCGTTATCCATACAGAGTGAGGGTCTTTGTCGTGTATCCCACGCGTATTGTGGGTCCGGTGTTTTAATTTAAAAATAAATTAAAACAATGGGTTAAGGTGTTTTTTTGTTGCTGGCACGTGGCTTGCAATCCCTCCTGATGAAGACACACACAGTCCACAGCTCAGGCAGAGGAGATAGAAAGCCATGCCCACACGTCAATGTGCAATCTACGGTAAAGGCGGTATCGGCAAGTCCACCACCACGCAGAATCTGGTCGCCGCCCTGGCCGAGTCCGGTAAGAAGGTCATGATCGTCGGCTGCGACCCCAAGGCCGACTCCACGCGTCTGATCCTGCACGCCAAGGCGCAGAATACCATCATGCAGATGGCTGCTGATGCTGGCAGCGTTGAAGATCTGGAATTGGAAGATGTTCTTAAAAGCGGGTTCGGCGACGTCAAGTGCGTCGAGTCCGGCGGCCCTGAGCCGGGCGTCGGCTGCGCTGGCCGCGGTGTGATCACGGCCATCAACTTCCTGGAAGAGGAGGGCGCCTACGAGGACGACCTGGACTTCGTGTTCTACGACGTACTGGGTGACGTGGTCTGCGGTGGCTTCGCCATGCCCATCCGCGAGAACAAGGCCCAGGAGATCTATATCGTCGTCTCTGGCGAGATGATGGCCATGTTCGCCGCCAACAATATCGCCAAGGGCATCGTGAAGTACGCCAGTTCCGGCAGCGTGCGTCTGGCAGGCCTGATCTGCAACAGCCGTAATACGGACCGGGAAGATGAACTGATCATGGCGCTGGCGGAGAAGCTGGGTACCACCATGATTCACTTCGTGCCCCGCGACAACGATGTGCAGCGTGCCGAGATCCGTCGCATGACCTGCGTGGAATACAACCCCAAGTCCAAGCAGTCGGACGAGTATCGTGCGCTGGCCCAGAAGGTGGTTGATAACAAGCACTTCGTTGTGCCCACCCCGTGCAGTATGGATGAGCTGGAAGACCTGCTCATGGAGTTCGGCATCATGGATGTGGAGGACGAGAGCATCGTCGGCAAGTCGGTCGAGGCAGACCAGGCCACGGCCTGAGTCCCCAAGCAGCGGTCGGGCTGGCCTCACGGGGCGGCCCGGCGGTAATCCCCGTCCCACCCCATTCCACCTGACGCATGTCCACGGATGAGTGGCGGCGAACAGAGGAGTCCATCGAAATGTGCGCTATGAAACGTGAAGAGGCTGAAGCCCTCATCCAGGAAGTGCTTGAGGTTTATCCGGAGAAGGCCAGGAAGGATCGGGCCAAGCATCTGACGGTCAATGATCCCAATGTGGAACAGGCCAAGAAGTGCCTCGTGTCCAACCGCAAGTCCGTGCCCGGCGTCATGACCATCCGTGGTTGTGCCTATGCCGGTTCCAAGGGTGTGGTTTGGGGCCCGATCAAGGACATGATCCATATCTCCCACGGGCCCGTGGGCTGCGGTCAGTATTCCCGTGCCGGTCGCCGCAACTACTACACCGGCCACACCGGTGTGAACACCTTCGGCACCATGAACTTCACCTCCGACTTCCAGGAAAAGGACATCGTCTTCGGTGGCGACAAGAAGCTGGAGAAGATGATTGACGAGATGGAGACCCTGTTCCCTCTGAGTAAGGGGGTCAGCATCCAGTCCGAGTGCCCCGTCGGGCTCATCGGGGACGACATCGAATCGGTGGCCAAGAAGAAGACCAAAGAGACCGACAAGCCGGTGGTGGCCCTGCGCTGCGAAGGGTTCCGGGGTGTGTCCCAGTCCCTGGGTCACCATATCGCCAACGATGCCATCCGGGATTCGGTTCTGCCGCGCCGGGACGATGATCACAGCTTTGAGTCCACTCCCTACGATGTGGCTCTCACCGGCGACTACAACATCGGCGGCGACGCCTGGGCCTCGCGCATCCTGCTCGAGGAGATGGGCTTGCGGGTGATTGCCCAGTGGTCCGGGGACGGCACGCTGTCGGAACTGGAACTGGCACCCAAGGCCAAGGTGAACCTGCTCCACTGCTACCGTTCCATGAACTACCTGGCACGGCACATGGAGGAGAAATACGGACTGCCCTGGATGGAATACAACTTCTTCGGCCCCACCAAGATCGCCGAGAGCCTGCGCAAGATCGCCTCGCTGTTCGACGACAAGATCAAGGAAGGCGCTGAGCGTGTCATCGAGAAATATCAGAGCGAGATGGACGCGGTCATTGCCAAGTATCGTCCGCGCCTGGAAGGCCGCAAGGTCATGCTCTACGTGGGTGGCCTGCGTCCCCGCCACGTGATCGGGGCCTACGAGGACCTGGGCATGGAAATCGTCGGTGCTGGCTACGAGTTTGCCCACAACGATGACTACGACCGCACCATCAAGGAGATGGGGGACGCCACGCTGCTGTACGACGACGTGACCGGCTATGAGCTGGAAGAATTCGTCAAGCGGGTACGTCCGGACCTGGTGGGCTCGGGGATCAAGGAAAAGTACATCTTCCAGAAGATGGGCATCCCCTTCCGCCAGATGCACTCCTGGGATTACTCAGGCCCGTATCACGGCTATGACGGCTTTGCCATCTTTGCGCGGGATATGGACATGACCCTGAACAACCCCTGCTGGGACAAGCTGCAGGCCCCGTGGAAAAAGGCCGCCTGAGCAGAACCTGCCCGTGGCGCCGCCGCAAACGGCGCCACGGTGACCACCCGATGATGTTCCCCAGACCGTAGTCCACAGATTGGTGGCGCGGCAGGAGAGAAGACCATGAGCCAGAACCCCGAAAACATCAAGCCCTGTTACCCCTTGTTCCAGGAGGATGACTATCAGCAAGTGCTGGCCCGCAAGCGGGAAACCAGCGAAGAGGCCCACAGCCCCGAGAAGATCCGCGAGGTCTTCGAGTGGACCACCACCGAGGAATACAAGGAGCTGAACTTCCAGCGTGAGGCCCTCACCGTCGACCCGGCCAAGGCCTGTCAGCCCTTGGGCGCGGTGCTCTGCTCCCTGGGTTTCGAGAAGACCTTGCCCTATGTGCATGGCTCCCAGGGTTGCGTGGCCTACTTCCGTACCTATTTCAACCGGCATTTTCGCGAGCCCATCGCCTGTGTATCCGATTCCATGACCGAGGACGCCGCGGTGTTCGGTGGCCAGAAGAACATCATGGATGGTCTGCAAAACGCCAAGGCCCTGTACAAGCCGGACATGATCTCCGTGTCCACCACCTGTATGGCTGAGGTGATCGGCGACGATCTGAATGCCTTCATCGGCAATGCCCGCAAGGAAGGATTCATCGAGGAAGACTTCCCCACGCCCTACGCCCACACGCCTTCTTTTGTGGGCAGCCATACCACGGGCTGGGACAACATGTTCGAGGGCACCATCCGTTACTTCACCCTCAACCACATGGAAGACAAGGAGCCGGGCAAGAACGGCAAGATCAACCTGGTGCCGGGGTTCGAGACCTACCTGGGCAACTACCGGGTGATGAAGCGCATGATGAATGAGATGGGCGTGGACTACAGCCTGCTGTGCGATCCGGAGGAGGTGCTGGACACCCCGGCTGATGGCGAATACCGCATGTACGCCGGTGGCACCACGCAGGACGAGCTCAAGGATGCGCCCAACGCCCACGACACCCTGTTGCTGCAGCCCTGGCAGTTGGACAAGACCCGCAAGTTCGTCAAGAACACCTGGCAGCACGAGGCCCCGAAGATCAACATCCCCATGGGGCTGACGGGCACGGATGAGTTCCTGATGAAGGTGTCGGAGATCACTGGCAAGCCCATCGCCGCCTCCCTGGAAAAGGAGCGGGGTCGCTTGGTGGACATGATGACCGACTCTCATACCTGGCTGCATGGCAAGAAGTACGCCCTCTACGGGGATGCGGACTTCGTGATGGGCATGACCCGGTTCCTGCTGGAACTGGGCGCCGAGCCGCGTCACATCCTGTGCAACCACGCCAACAAGCGCTGGAAGAAGGCCATGGATCAGATGCTCTCCGAAAGCCCTTACGGCGCGAACTCCGAAGTGTATTTCAACAAGGACTTGTGGCACCTGCGCTCTCTGGTATTCACCGACAAACCGGACTTCCTGATCGGGAATTCCTACGGCAAGTTCATCGAGCGTGACACGGTGGCCAAGGGCAAGGAGTTCAAGGTGCCGTTGGTGCGGATCGGTTTCCCCATCTTTGATCGTCACCACCTGCATCGCATGACCACCCTGGGCTATGAGGGCGGCATGTACATCCTCACCACCCTGGTGAATGCCGTGCTGGAGCAGCTGGATGATGAGACCCAGGAGATGGGTGTGACGGACTACAACTACGACCTGGTGCGGTAAGGGTTGCTGGCTCCTCGCCCCTCACCCCAACCCCTCTCCCCATGGGGGAGAGGGGCTCGCTTCTCCTCGGGGGAGGTGAGTTCCCCCTTCTCCCCTGGGGGGAGAAGGGCCGGGGATGAGGGGAAACGGAGGGCAGGAAGCCTTCCCAAATATTTCCAAGCGAGAACACACCATGCCAAGCGTCATGATCAACAAGACGGAGTCGGGGATGTCCTTCTACGTCCCCAAAAAGGACCTGGAAGAGACCATCGTCTCCATGGAGCACGAAGGGCCGGGGCGCTGGGGTGGCGAGATCACTCTGGCCGATGGCTCCCGTTATTTCCTGGAGCCCATGGACGAGGCCCCGCGGTTGCCCATCACCCTGCGGGCCAAGCGTCTCTGACTCAATCTAGCGAATCAAACCCCGATGAGGTACCCCCATGTCCACCGATATCCTCGACCGTGAATGCGCCCTGCGCATTGCCCTGGCCAAGAAGGTCCTGCCCGGGATTGAACTACCCCGGTTGCTCGAGATCATCATCGAGCGCATTGGTGCACCCATCACGGTGGAAGCGCTGGCCGCGATGACAGTCAAGGATCTCAGGATGGGTCTCAAACGCACCCGCCACCCCGATATCGAACAGGATGAATGCAACAGCCAAAGCCTGGAGATGGCAGTTCGCTATTTGTCTGGAGAACGTGAGGTGGAGCCGGATTTGCCCGCTGTGGATGCCCTTGGTGAAGATGAGATGCCGGGTTCCATCCGTATCGCCCTGGCTTCCAATACCGGTGATCAGTTGGATGGTCACTTTGGGTCCTGCGCCCGTTTTCTGATCTACCAGGTGTCCCACGAGGCGGCACGGCTGGTGGAGATCCGTTTCACCGAGGAGGCCGACAAGGCCGAGGACCGCAATGCGGCTCGGGCCCAGCTATTGGCGGATTGCCAGTTGCTGTATGTGGAGAGCATCGGTGGCCCGGCGGCGGCCAAGGTGATTCGTGTTGGCGTGCATCCCATCAAGTTGCCGAATGGTCCCGTGGCCTCTGAGGTCATCGCGCGTCTGCAAGCGGTACTGGAGGGTACGCCGCCGCCCTGGCTGGCGAAGGTGATGGGGCGGGAGCCGGGGACAGTGGCGCGTTTTGGCGAGGGCTGAAAAGCGCCGAATGGTGCCGGGGTTTCCCCCTCACCCCAACCCCTCTCCCCGAGGGGGGAGGGGCTCTTTGGTTAGGGGGGCCAATCTCCCTTCTCCCCGGAGGGGAGAAGGGCCGGGGATGAGGGGCGCGGTGGGCACTGCGCCATGGTTTCCTTTCCCTTCCTTTCCTTTGTTGTCTGACCTCCCTATTGTCGCCTTTACTACACGGCAATAAATCAGCAAACAACCAATAAACAATAACTTAATAAATGGCCCGCCTCTTGCAATACTCCCTGCAAAGCCGATTCAGCAGCGGAGCAGACAATGAAGGCACAGGACATCAAGGCATTGCTGGACGAGCCGGCATGCGACCATAACACCAAGGAAAAATCCGGCTGTGCCCGCCCCAAGCCCGGGGCCGCAGCCGGGGGGTGCGCCTTCGACGGGGCCCAGATCGCGTTGCTGCCGGTGGCGGATGTGGCTCATATCGTTCATGGCCCCATCGCCTGCGCCGGCAACTCCTGGGACAACCGCGGCACCCGCTCCTCCGGGCCGGACCTGTTTCGCCTGGGCCTGACCACCGACCTGACCGAGCAGGATGTCATCATGGGGCGCTCCGAGAAGCGCCTGCTGCATTCCATCCGCCAGGCCGTGGAGTCCTTCAACCCGCCCGCTATCTTCGTCTACAACACCTGCGTACCCGCTCTGATCGGTGACGATGTGGAGGCGGTCTGCAAAGTGGCCCAGGAGCGTTGGGGCGTGCCGGTGGTGTTTGTGGACGCCGCCGGCTTTTACGGCTCGAAGAACCTGGGCAATCGCATCGCCGGCGAGTCCATGGTCAAGCAGGTGGTGGGTACTCGTGAACCGGACCCACCACCCGAGGCTGCTCAGCGCCCCAGCATCACGGTACACGACATCAACCTGATCGGCGAATACAACATTGCCGGCGAGTTCTGGCATGTGCTGCCACTGCTGGACGAGTTGGGCCTGAGAGTGCTGTGTACCCTGTCCGGGGATGCCCGCTATCACCAGGTGCAGACCATGCACCGGGCCGAGGCCAACATGATGGTGTGCTCCAAGGCCATGATCAACGTGGCCCGAAAGCTCCAGGAGGCCTACGGCACACCCTGGTTCGAAGGCAGTTTCTACGGCATCAACGACATGTCTCATGCCCTGCGTGCATTCGCCCGCCTGCTGGACGATGCGGATCTCACGCAACGTACGGAAGACCTGATCCACCGTGAGGAGGCGCGTATTCGCGCCGAACTGGCCCCGTGGCGGGAGCGGCTGGCGGGCAAGCGTGTGCTGCTCTACACCGGGGGCGTCAAGTCCTGGTCCGTGGTCTCGGCCCTGCAGGACCTGGGCATGGAGGTGGTGGCCACGGGCACCCGCAAATCCACCGAGGAGGACAAGGCCCGCATCCGCGAACTCATGGGGGAGGATGCCCGCATGATCGAGGATGGCAACCCCAAGGCCCTGCTGGGGATCTTCGAGGAATGCCGGGCGGATGTGCTGATTGCCGGGGGGCGCAACATGTACACCGCCCTCAAGGCACGTATCCCATTCCTGGACATCAACCAGGAGCGCGAATCCGCCTATGCCGGTTATCAGGGGATGCTGGAACTGGCCCGTCAACTGGCCCTCACGCTGGAAAGCCCCATTTGGCCCTGGGTGCGCGAGCCCGCGCCCTGGGACAACGCCGGTGTGCCCTTTGAAACCCATTCCCACACGGAGGCCTGCTGACATGGCCCGTATCATTCGTCGCAACAAGGCCTTGTCCGTCAGTCCGGTGAAGGCCAGTCAGCCTCTGGGGGGCGCGCTGGCCATGCTGGGCATGGAGCGGGCCATCCCCATGCTGCATGGTGCCCAGGGTTGCACGGCCTTTGCCAAGGTCTTTCTGGTCAGGCACTTCCGTGAACCCATTCCGCTGCAGACCACCGCCATGGATCAGGTCAGCGCCGTCATGGGCGCCGATGAGAGCCTGATCGAGGGGCTGGCCACGGTCTGTAGCAAGTCCCGGCCTGATCTCATCGGCGTGCTCACCACGGGCCTGTCGGAAACAGAGGGTGCCGATGTGGAGCGCGTGGTACGGGATTTTCGCCTGCAGCACCCGGAATTTGCCGATGTGGCCGTGGTTCCGGTGTCGACGCCCGACTTTGCCGGCTCAGCCGAGACGGGGTTTGCCCTGGCAGTCACGGCCCTGATCGATCATCTGGTGCCCGAGTCACGTCAGGTGGGTGGAGCACCGGAGCAGGTGAATATCCTGGCCGGCTCTGCACTGACGCCGGGCGATGTGGAAGCCCTCAAGGACATGGTGGAGGCCTTCGGTCTGGAACCCTTGATGGTGCCGGATCTGTCCGGCTCCCTGGATGGGCATCTATCGGAGGCCCGGTTATCCCCACTGACCACCGGCGGTACGCCGCTGAGTCATCTGCAGCGCCTGGGGTCTTCTGTGGTCACCCTGGTGATCGGGGCCTCCATGACCAGCCCGGCGGAACATCTTCAGGCCCGCACCGGCGTGCCCAATGTGCATTTCGATAGCCTCATGGGGATGGAATCCATGGATGAACTCATGCTCACCCTGTCCCGGTTAAGCGGAAATCCGGTGCCTTTGCGCTTACAGCGGGAACGGGCGCGCCTCCAGGACGCCATGCTGGATGCCCATTTCACGCTGGGTTTCTCCCGCGTAGCCATCGCCGGCGATCCGGACCTGCTGCATGGCTTTTCCAGCCTGGTGCGCGAGATCGGTGGCGAAGTGGTGGCGGCGGTGGCCCCCAGCCGCGCGCCGGTGCTGGAAAGAGTGGCGGCGGAAGCCGTGAAGATTGGCGACCTGCAGGATCTGGAAGATCTTGCCCGCGAGGGGCGTGCCCAGTATCTGATTGCCAACACCCATGGGGTGGAACCCGCCCGACGTCTGGGTATTCCGCTGCTGCGGGCAGGTTTTCCCCAGTATGACTGGCTGGGGGGCTTTCAGCGCACCTGGATCGGTTACGCCGGTGCCCGCCAGGCCTTGTTCGACCTGGCCAATCTGCAGGTCTTGAGCCCGTCCCATGGCGTGGCCCCTTACCGCTCCATCTACGCTGAACCCGAAGCACAATCCTGGGAGGAACCTCCACATGGCACTACAGCGTCGTCTGCAGGTGATCACGCCACGTGGCACTGAGTTGGCTGTCGTGGAGGCGGGGGATGCCCTGATTCGCGTGGCCTTTGCCACCACCGACATGGCCCGGGTGGACCAGCATTTTGGTTCGGCCCGGGGGATGGCCATTTACCGTCTCACCCAGGAGAGCGCCGAACTGGTGGAGGCTGCTCAGTTCGGTGACCAGGCTCAGGATGGCGGTGAAGACAAGTTGGTGCCCAAGTTCGAGTGCCTGCAGGGTTGCCATGCGGTGTATTGCGCCGCTGCCGGATCATCGGCAGTGAAACAACTGCTGGCCCTGGGTATTCAGCCGGTGCGGGTGGCCCACGGCACGCGCATTCCGGACCTGCTGCGCGAATTGCAGACCTGTCTGCGGGAGCACACGCCGCCCCCGTGGATGGCCAAGGCCGTGCAGCGTCGTCAGGACGACGCCCGTCGTTTTGATGCCATGGCCAGCGAACCCTGGGAGGAGGAAGGTTGATTCCTCCCAAAGACGAACATGACATAAGACTGATTGAGAAGAGGCATACAACCATGACTCCCATTACCGGCGTCACCCGTGGCGGCACCCAGTGGACACCCGCCTTCATCATGGAGCTCAAGGAGGAGAACTGCATCGGCTGCGGTCGGTGTTTCAAGGTCTGTACCCGCAACTGCTTTGAATTGGTGGAGCGGGAGATGGATGACGACGAGGACGATGATGATGGATTTTCCGACGATACCTCCATGGTCATGCGGCTTGCCGATGCCATGGACTGTATCGGGTGTCAGGCCTGTTCTCAGGTCTGCCCCAAGAAATGTCACACCCATGCCCCCGCCGCGCTGGCGGTCTGACGGCACACACCCTGGAGGGTCAAGATCATGTGGGACTATTCCGAGAAGGTCAAAGAGCACTTCTTCAACCCCCGCAATGTCGGTGTGGTGCGTGACGCCAATGCCACCGGCGAGGTGGGTTCCATCAGTTGCGGCGATGCTTTGCGGCTCACGCTCAAGGTGGATCCGGAGAGCGGTGTGATTCAGGAGGCCGGTTTTCAGACTTTCGGCTGCGGTTCCGCGGTCGCCTCCAGTTCGGTGCTCACCGAGATGATTATCGGTCTCACCCTGGATGAGGCTGAGCGCATCAATAATGACGACATCGCCAATGCCCTGGGTGGCCTGCCACCGGAGAAAATGCATTGCTCCGTCATGGGGCATGAGGCCCTGCAGGCCGCCATCGCCAACTACCGGGGCGAGGTCTGGAAGGACGATCACGAGGAAGGTGCCTTGATTTGCAAGTGCTTTGCCATCGATGCCGTGAAGATCGAGCAGACCATTCGTGACCACGGCCTGCGCACCGTCCAGGACGTGACCGGATACACCAAGGCGGGGGGCGGTTGCTCCACCTGTCACGAGGGGATCGAGGAACTGCTCACCCGGGTGCTGAGCGAGAAGGGCGAGGCCTTCGACCCGGAAAACCATGCCACGGAGGCATCGGCTTCCGCCAAGTCCGCAGGGTTGCCGCCGATGAATATCCGTGCCATGGCCATGGGGGAATAGCGCATGAAGCCCATCTACATGGACAACAATGCCACCACCTGTGTGGACCCCCGGGTGGTGGAGACGATGCTGCCGTTTCTCACCGAGCAGTTTGGCAACCCCTCATCGATGCACAGTTTTGGCGACCAGGTGGGGCATTCCCTCAAGCGGGCACGCGAACAGGTGCAGGCCCTGCTCGGTGCCGAACACGCCTCCGAGGTCATCTTTACCTCCTGCGGCACCGAGTCGGACTCCACGGCCATCCTGTCCGCGGTACGGGCCCAGCCCCAGCGTCGGGAGATCATTACCACCGAGGTGGAGCACCCGGCGGTGCTCAATGTCTGCGAGCAGCTGGAAAAGGAGGGCTACACCATCCACCGCCTGGGCGTGGATGGTCAGGGTCGCCTTGATCTGGCCCATTACCGAGAGGTCTTGTCCGACCAGGTGGCCGTGGCTTCCATCATGTGGGCCAACAATGAGACGGGCACCCTGTTCCCGGTGGAGAGCATGGCCGAAATGGCCCGTGCCAAGGGGGTGATGTTCCACACGGATGCGGTTCAGGCCGTGGGTAAGCTGCCCATTGATCTCAAGTACACCTGCATCGACATGCTCTCCCTGTCGGGCCACAAGCTGCATGCGCCCAAGGGCGTGGGCGTCTTGTACGTTCGACGCGGTCTGCGGTTTCGGCCCTTGTTGCGCGGTGGGCACCAGGAGCGGGGCCGGCGTGCCGGCACGGAGAACGTGCCTGGCATCATTGCCCTGGGTCGGGCCGCTGAACTGGCACTGACTCACATGGATGATGAGCGCCGCCGGGTGCGGGTCTTGCGGGATCGACTGGAAACGGGGCTGCTGGAGCAGATCCCCCACGCCTTCGTCACCGGGGATGTGGACAATCGCCTGCCCAATACCCTGAATATCGCCTTCGAGTACATCGAGGGTGAGTCCATCCTGCTCATGCTCAAACAGCAGGGTATCGCGGCATCCAGTGGATCGGCCTGTACCTCCGGCTCCCTGGAGCCCTCCCATGTGATGCGGGCCATGGGGATTCCCTACACCGCTGCTCACGGGTCGGTGCGGTTCTCCTTGTCCCGGTTCAATACGGAGGAAGAGGTGGATCGGGTGATTCAGGTGATGCCGGACATCGTGGCCCGTTTGCGCAAGCTGTCACCGTATTGGGGTGAGGATGGCCCGGTGGAGAATCCTGAGCAAGCGTTTGCGCCAGCCTATGCGTGATGGTTTTCCCCTCACCCCAACCCCTCTCCCCAAAGGGGAGAGGGGCTCACGGGCGTGAAGCGTTCACTCCTGTCTCACTGTCTGCCGTGTCCCCGGTGGGAGAAGGGCCGGGGATGAGGGGCGCGGAGCCCCGACCCCTGAACCCCGACCCATGTAGCAAATCCCACAACTCCCTCCCGGAGGTCGCAAAACGACACCCGGAAACACGGCGATCACACAGAAAATCCCGTGTAATCAGTAATATATTAATTGGCATGGAATTCGCTTAATTATTCCTGGAACCTGTGCTGAGCGAGCTGCCCATGACCCACCCCCCTACCATCGTCATCGACGACACCACCCTTCGGGACGGTGAACAGTCCGCCGGCGTTGCCTTCAATGATGCCGAGCGTATCGCCATCGCTCGCGGGCTGGATGAACTGGGTGTGCCGGAACTGGAAGTGGGTATCCCTTCCATGGGGGACGAGGAGCGGGACTCCATTCGTTTGCTGGCGGGCCTGGGACTCAACGCCCGCCTGCTGGTCTGGAGCCGCATGCGCACGGATGATCTGAGATCCTGCGCCCATCTGGGCGTGGACATGGTGGACCTGTCCATTCCCGTATCCGATCAACAGATCACCCGCAAGCTGGGTCGTAGCCGCGACTGGGTGCTGGACTGTATTCGGCGCCATGTGGACGAGGCTCAGGCGTTGAACCTGGAGGTCAGCGTGGGCGGAGAGGATGCCTCCCGAGCCGACATGGATTTTCTGGTGCAGGTGATGGAAACGGCACAACAGGCCGGCGCCCGGCGTTTTCGTTTTGCCGACACCGTGGGCATCCTCGAACCCTTCACCGTGCTGGATCGCATGCGCCGGCTTCGAGCCCATTCGGACCTGGAGATCGAGATGCATGCTCATGACGATCTGGGTCTGGCCACTGCCAATAGCCTGGCAGCGGCACTGGGAGGGGCGACCCATTTAAACACCACAGTCAACGGCATCGGTGAGCGCGCCGGTAACGCTGCTCTGGAAGAGGTGGTGCTGGGCTTGCGCCAGCTGCATGACATCGAAACGGGCGTTGATCTGCGCCGTTTTCAAAGTTTGTCTCAGTTGGTGGAAACCGCCACCGGCCACCCCATCCATTGGCAGAAGAGCCTGGTGGGGGAGGGCGTTTTTACTCACGAGGCGGGCATCCACGTGGACGGCCTGCTCAAGGATCCAGCCAACTACCAGGGTGTCGACCCGGCAGAACTGGGCCGTGAACATCGACTGGTCCTGGGCAAGCACTCGGGAAGCAGTGCGGTGATCCAGGCCTATGCACGTCTGGGGATCCCCCTGGGACGTGCCGAGGCCACCTTACTGCTGGCGAGGATCCGCAGCGCTGCCTCGCGTACCAAGCGGGCACCCACCGATCAGGAACTGGCGCTTTGGCACCGGGAACTGATCGCCCTGACCGACGCCATCCCCGCATGAATCGCACCTCTTGTCCTCACCTGAAACTCGCTACAAGGATCACGCCATGAATTCCGAAACCTTGCAGGACGACCTCCAGGACCTGGAATCCGCCGAGGATTTTCTGGAGTACTTCGACATCCCCTACAACGAGGCCGTGGTGAAGGTGAATCGCTTGCACATCCTGCAGCGTTTTCACGACTACCTGAGCGCCCAGACACCGGGTGAGCCCAGCGATGCCAGGGTTCTGCATGACCTGTACCGGGGCCTGCTGAGTCAGGCCTACAGTGATTTCGTGAATTCCGATGCCCAGACCGAAAAGGTCTTCAAGGTTTTCCAGCGACCTCCGCCGGGCGTGGCCTATGTTTCCCTGGACGAGGCCTTTGGCCGTCAATCATGAACCTGGCAACGGGCGAGCAGCCCGCCACCCAAAGGATTGGCAAGGATGAGGAGCAACCCATGAAACCCCTGTATGAATACGGCGAACGGGTGCGTGTGGTGCGCCCCATCCGGAATGATGGAAGCTACCCGGGCATGGATCGGGGCAGTTTGCTGGTACCACGGGGCAGCGTTGGCGTGGTGATCGACATGGGTCGATTCCTGCAGGATCAGATTATCTACACGATCAACTTCATGGAGCATGGTCGCATTGTCGGTTGTCGCCAGGAGGAATTACTGGATGCCGATGCCCATTGGGTACCTACCCGCTACGAGTTCCGCGACAAGGTGATGCCCCGGGTACCGCTTGGCATCCAGGGGCAGCCCGTGGTGAAGCCCGGTGCGGTGGGTGAAGTCTGCAAAGTGCTGCGGGATCTGCCGGACGGCGTGGAGTACCACGTGAACTTTGCCGGGCGGGTTCTTCAGGTGCCGGAATCGGCGTTGGATGATCCCCCCGGGGAAGGCGGGACATCATGAATTCTCATCAAGCATTCTGAGCGGGAGGCTATATGACGCCCACACTGGAACATCGCCCGGAGTTGGCTTACATCGAGCTGCGCACGGCCCTGGACAGCTTCGAAAAGCCCCTGGGTAAACTGGATGAGGCCGAGCGTCAAACCGTTCGGGCCCGCTCGGCCCGAGCCTACGAGATCGGTGCCCGGGCACTGGCGTCGGACCAGGCCCCGGATGTGCATGTGCCCCGGGAGACACTGGATCATGCCCTGGCGGAGATCCGCTGCCGCTATCCGGATGAGGCCGGTTTTGCGGCGGAATTGGAGGCCCATGGGTTCGACCTGGGCACCTTCCGCCAGGCCCTGCATCGAGAGCTACGCCTGGAGGCCGTTCTGGATCGGGTGGCCAACCGCATGGGGCAGGTCAGCGATCTTGATGTGAAGCTCTTCTATTTCCTGCACCAGGAGCGGTTCAAGTCACCCGAGTCCCGCACCGTGCGTCAGATCCTGATCACGATCAACCCGGACTACCCGGAGAACACCCGCGAGCAGGCGCGACAACGACTGGAAGCCGTGGCAGCAGAACTGACCGGAGACGTGGATCAGTTTGCCGCCCAGGCAACGCGTCATTCAGAGTGCCCCAGCGCCATCAAGGGCGGGCTTGTGGGCAAGGCGCCCCGGGGCACCCTGTTTGCGACCCTGGACGAAGCCCTCTTTGCACTGGGGGCGGGACAGGTGAGCGAGATCCTCGAGACCGAGGTGGGGTTTCATGTTCTGCTGTGCGAGGCCATCCACCCGGCACGCACCGTGCCCTTGGTGGAGGTGGAGGAGCGCATCCGACAGCAACTGGAAAAGCGTCGCCGCAGCGCCTGCCAGCGCGAGTGGCTCAAGAGCCTGGGCGCGCCCTGACAGGCATGCCCTGAATGAGCTATCAGGTCAGCCGACAGACCCTGTGGCAGCGGCCCTCGGCCGCGAACAGCCGTCCGCGACCACCCCTTGAGCCTTCACCCTTGCGGCCTCTCCGGACCATAGGGGCCGCTGCGCACCCGATCGTGTTCCTCCATGCGGTAATGCACAAAGGCGGCTTCATCTTCAAAATGCATGAAGGGATTCCCCTGGGCCTGTTCGCCCAGGGTGGAGGTGGGTTGCACACCGTAGTCATGGCCGGGATGGATGACGGTTTGACCGGGCAGCTCGTCCCGTAATCGTTTCAGGGAGCGGAGCATGGCCTTGGGATCCCCCTGCTTCAGGTCACATCGACCGCAACCGTACACAAAAAGCGTATCGCCGGTGATCAGGTCATCACCCAGGTGGTAACAGGTGCCGCCCGGCGTATGCCCCGGTGTGTGTATCACCTGTATCGATGTGTTGCCCAAACGAATCTCGTCACCATCGTTGTGCAGCACGGCGTCGGCTGGCGCCTGGCCCCAGTAACCGGCCTCCGCCTTGAGCAGGTGCACCTCGGCGCCCGTCTGTTCACGCACCTCATCCAGGCCATTGATGTGGTCCTGGTGGGTGTGAGTGAGCAGAATGTGGGTGATCTCAAGGCCCAGGGATCGGGCGCGTTCCAGGGCCTGATCCACTTCCCAGGCCGGGTCAACGATGGCTGCCTGGCGGGTGGCCTTGTCTTCCACCAGATAGATGAAGTTATCCATGGGGCCCAGTTGCAGGGTATGGATGATGTGCGTGGGGGATGCGGTCATGAAAGTCCTCCAGAAGGCGATTCAGACCATACCCCTCCCCGGTCATGGGGAGGGGAGGCAAGTCAGTTCACCCCCAATGGTGAAGAGGGATGCTCAACCCGGAGGCTCGACATCAGGCGCTGCGGGCGGAGCATGGGCCGTATGGGATCAGCTGAAGGCCTGGCCCGGTTTGACACCGAACTTCTTGAGTACGATGGCCAGGGGGCAAAACCCGGTGAAGGCCGACTGCAGCAGGTTGAGACCCACGAACGCGGTGAGCCACAGCCACAGGGGGCTGAGCAGCGACAGCAGCAGGGTCAGCAGAATCATGCTGCCAGCAAATGCAAATACGGCACGATCGATCGTCATGGTGTTTCCCTCTCCGTTGATTTAGGGTCTCCTAATATAGTGATACGCTCAGCGCTTCTCAATGGGCACATAGTCCCGGGTGGCAGCGCCAGTGTACAACTGACGAGGGCGCCCGATGCGGGATTCGGGATCCTGCATCATCTCGCACCAGTGGGCATTCCAGCCCACGATGCGGGCCAATGCGAAGATGGCGGTGAACATGTTCAGCGGGATGCCCATGGCCCGCAGGATCAGGCCCGAATAGAAATCCACGTTGGGGTAGAGCTTGCGCTCCTTGAAGTAGTCGTCCTCCATGGCAATACGCTCCAATTCCATGGCCACCTCGAACAGGGGTTCGTTCTCCGCACCCATTTCCCGCAGCAGCTCGTGACACATTTTGCGGATGATCTTGGCGCGGGGGTCATAGTTCTTGTACACCCGATGGCCGAAGCCCATGAGGCGGAAGGAGTCATCCTTGTCCTTGGCGCGGTTGACGAAGTACTCCACCGACTGGCCACTTTCGACAATGGATTCAAGCATCCGGACCACCTTCTCGTTGGCACCGCCATGCAAGGGGCCCCAAAGGGAGGCAATACCGGCGGAGACCGCGGCGAAGGGGTTGGCCTCGGAACTGCCGGACAGGCGAACCGTGGAGGTGGAGGCGTTCTGCTCGTGGTCCGCATGCAGGATCAGAATCAGGTCCAGCGCTTTGGCAAATACTGGATTGGGTTCGTAACGTTCCGTGGGCACGCCAAACATCATGCGCAGGAAGTTTTCCGAATAGCCCAGTTCGTTGTCCGGATACAGGAAGGGCTGACCAATGGCATATTTATAGGACCAGGCAGCGATGGTGGGCATCTTGGAGATCATGCGATGGGCAGCGATCTCCCGGTGACGCGGATTATGCACGTCGGTGGTGTCGTGGAAGAAGGCCGACAGGGCACCGAACACACCGACCATGATGGCCATCGGGTGGGCATCATGCCGGAAGCCATCATAGAAGCGACGGATTGCCTGGTGAGGCATGGAATGTTTCTGGATGATGCGGCTGAAGGTCTCCAACTCGGTCGCGGTGGGCAGTTCCCCGTAGAGCAGCAGGTAGCAGGTCTCCAGGTAGGTACTGTGCTCCGCCAGTTGTTCGATGGGATAGCCCCGGTACATGAGGATGCCCTGATCACCGTCGATGTAGGTGATGTCGCTGCGGCAACTGGCCGTGGACATGAAGCCCGGGTCATAGGTGAAATAGCCCAGTTCCTGGGACAAGGGCCGGATGTCCACAGTGCCGGGCCCCTGTGTGCCTTCGAGCACGGGCAGTTCCACCTGCTTGCCGGTGGCGTTATCGATAACCGTGACGGTACGGGATGTCATGGGTTGTCCTCGTCGTCCGTTGTTCAGATGATTGGTCTCGGGGCCAGGCCCCTGATCTGTGTTTCGCGACCAGCCCACTGGGCGGCCCCCGAGCGCACACTTTATTGCGACGCAGCACCCAGCGTCCATGATTTCTTGCGCAAGGGATCCGCGGGGCGGTTTGGTGATATTCAACAAGAAGTATGCCAGATCCATCGTCCCGGGGCTGCAAGCTTGCTGATTTTGGTGCAGTTTGTGCTTTCTAACGGGTTCGTGAGGCATGTGCAAGTTGTGTGAGTGCCGCGCGAGTTGACAACCCATTCGCCGAGGGCCTAGATTCAGACTAAATTAGTAGGAAATAAACCGGAGAGCGAGCCGCCATGTACGTGTGTTTATGCAAGGGTGTGACGGATACAAGGGTCCGCGAGGCGGTGCAGCAGGGAGCGCACAGCATGGCAGCTCTTCGTGCCGAGCTGGGAGTATGCACGGAGTGCAAGAAGTGTGCGGTTTCCATCAATGGTGTGCTTCGCGACACGCTCATGGCGGCCCCCGTGGTGGCTGCTCCCCTGTGTCTCCCCGAGTGCCATACTTCGGTATGACCTCCCTGGCCTGCGGGAATCGGCGCCAGCCGCGTCAGGGCGGGTGGGGGTCAGGCTCTTTGCATGGACTGTGCATGATCATCGAGGGCGAGGAACCCACGCGGGGTCCAAGCCGCCAAGATAACCGTCAACAACAACCCAGGGAGATCATTCCATGAAAGGGGATCCCAAGGTCATTGAATACCTTAACAAGTCACTCAAGGGCGAGCTGACAGCCATCAATCAGTATTTTCTGCATGCCCGCATGTTCAAGGACTGGGGGCTGACGAAGCTGGATGAGTACGAGTATCACGAGTCCATCGACGAAATGAAGCATGCCGATCAACTCATTGAGCGCATCCTGTTTCTGGAGGGGTTGCCCAACCTGCAGGATCTGGGCAGGCTTTACATCGGTGAAAATACGCGCGAATGCCTGGAGTGCGACCTCAAGCTCGAGCACGAGGGGCACGCGGTGTACAAGGAGGCGGTGGCCTACTGCAACGAGGTGGGGGATTACGTCAGTCGTGACCTGTTCGCCGGCATTCTGGCCAATGAGGAAGAGCACATCGACTGGATCGAGACCCAGTTGGGGCTGATTAACCGCATTGGTCTGCAGCAGTACGAGCAGCAGATGATGGGTGATCAGCCCAACCCCTGACAGGTCCTTTGCGTCCCCCTTCTCCCCGTGGGGGGAGAAGGGGCGTGCGGTTTGGTTTACTTGATCTGACGGCTCGCGGCCGTGAAGCCCATCAGGGAAATGTCCGCCACAATGATCTGCTCATTGTTGAAGGGGCGGAAACCCACCCGCATGTTGGTTCCCGAGCGCATGGCCTCTTCCAGTTCCGGGTCGAGTGGGCGCGCCGTCAGGCAACCCTGCTCAAAGCAGGTCAGGAAGGGGGCGTTGTATTCGGTGCCATCATCCACTTGCATGACGATGCCGCCTCGCAGATCCAATCCCAGTGGCAGCAGTACCTCGATGATCCGGGTGCCATCGCGCATGTCGCGGATATTCACCTGCATGGCCGGCCCGCGGCCCTCAGCACCTTCCATTTCCAGGGTCTGCTGGATCTGGCAGCGCTCGGACCCGTCCACTTCCAGGCAGACACTCTGCCAGTCCTGGTGGGTGGTACGGGTGGGCTCGTTGGCGCTCGCGCCCGTGGGCAGCACCATCAGTGCCAGGGCGGCCAGGCCGGAAAGCAGGGTGAAGTGTCGTGTTCGTTGGGTGCGGGACCGTGGACTGTGGTTCGACATTGGAAACTCCATGGTGGGGCAGGATGGCTGCCTGAAGGAATGGCGCCCCGGGCAGGGTTCGAACCTGCGACCTTCCCCTTAGGAGGGGGACGCTCTATCCAGCTGAGCTACCGGGGCATATTGGACCTGGATGATGAGAGAGAATGCCCGCCGTGCCAGGGGCCGGCGCAAGGAGTGCATAGGATAGCCAAGATCCCGGGAGCCTGAAAGTGCAGGGTGCCGATCCGTGTTGCACGGTCGCGCGACCGAGGCATTTGCGGTATCTTTCCGGCTTCGAGGAAACGGCCTGGAAGGATGCTCACATGAGCGAAAAGATCGGCGTGATTGGATTAGGGTATGTGGGGCTGCCCGTGGCCCTGGGGTTTGCCCGTCACTATCCCGGCACCATTGGTTTTGATATCAGCGAACGGCGTATCAGAACCCTCAAGGAGGGGCATGACTACACCGCTGAGGTCACTCCCGAGGAGCTGGCGGAGCACGACCTTGTGTACACCCGGGACCCGGCCGATCTCAAGGGCTGCACCTTCTTTGTGGTGACCGTGCCCACCCCCATCGACGACAACCGCCAGCCGGACCTCACTCCCGTGATGAAGGCCTGCGAGACGGTGGGGGAAATGCTTACCCCCGGCGCCGTGGTGGTGTTTGAATCCACCGTTTACCCGGGCGTCACCGAGGAGATCTGCGGTCCCATCCTGGCCCGGGTGTCCGGCCTGCGCCAGGGCAAGGACTTCAAGCTGGGTTATTCGCCGGAGCGCATCAATCCGGGCGACAAGGAACACACCCTGACCCGTATCGTGAAAGTGGTCTCCGGTGAGGATGTGCCTACCCTGGACAGGGTGGCCGAAGCCTACGGACGCATCGTTGAGGCCGGCGTGCACCGGGCCCCCACCATCAAGGTGGCCGAGGCCGCCAAAGTGATCGAGAACACCCAGCGGGATCTGAATATTGCCCTGATGAATGAACTGGCACTGATCTTCGACCGCCTGGAGATTCGCACCCAGGACGTGCTGGAGGCCGCGGGCACCAAGTGGAACTTCCTGCCTTTCAGCCCCGGTCTGGTGGGTGGGCACTGCATTGGTGTGGACCCGTACTACCTCACCGCCAAGGCCAAGGCGGTCGGTTACTATCCTCAGGTGATCCTGGCCGGAAGACGCATCAATGATGGCATGGGGGCCTACATCGCCCAGCGTTTGGTGAAGCTTCTCATCGAGCAGGATCGTCCGGTGAAACGCGGCCGAGTGGGGGTGCTGGGGCTCACTTTCAAGGAGAATGTGCCGGATCTGCGGAACTCCCGGGTGCCGGATATCATCCGTGAACTGCGTCAATTCGGGATCGAGCCGCTGGTGAATGATCCCCTGGCCGACCCGGAAGAGGCCCGCCATGAATATGATCTGGAACTGACGGACCTGGATGCCTTCACCGATCTGGATGGCCTGATTCTGGCCGTGCCCCATCGCGCCTATCTGGAAGACGGGGCCGGTGCCCTCTGCACCCGGCTGACCGGGGGCGGCGTGTTGCTGGATGTGAAATCAGCCCTGCATCCCGATGATGTCCCGGAGATCACCCGCTACTGGAGCCTGTAACCCCTCCAGTGACAGTGGTTGATGACCTCACAGCTCAAACTGACAATCAAGGCAAGATGACATGAAGGTTCTCGTGACCGGCACTGCTGGATTCATCGGTTCGGCCCTGGCCATGCGGCTGCTGGAGCGGGGGGATGAGGTCATAGGGGTCGACAACCTCAACGACTACTACGACGTCAACCTCAAGCTGGCGCGCCTGGATCGCATCAAGGACCACGCCGGATTCACTGAAGTGCGGGCCGATATCGCTGATCGGGCCCTGATGGAGGAGACCTTCGCGCGTCACAAGCCCCAGCGCGTGGTCAATCTGGCGGCCCAGGCCGGGGTGCGCTATTCACTGGAGAATCCCCACGCCTATGTGGAAACCAACCTGGTAGGGTTCATCAATATCCTGGAAGGGTGCCGTCATCACGGTGTGGAGCATCTGGTGTATGCCTCCTCCAGTTCCGTATATGGGGCCAACACCACCATGCCCTTTACGGTGCACGACAACGTGGACCATCCCATGAGCCTGTATGCGGCCAGCAAGAAGGCCAACGAGCTCATGGCCCATACCTACAGTTCGCTGTACGGCCTGCCCACGGCGGGGTTGCGGTTCTTTACGGTCTACGGCCCCTGGGGCCGGCCGGACATGGCCTTGTTCATGTTTACCCGCAACATCCTCGAAGGCAAACCCATTGATGTCTTCAACTATGGCCGTCATCGCCGCGATTTCACCTATATCGACGACATCGTGGAAGGCGTGATGCGCACCCTCGACAAGGTGGCGGAGCCCAACCCCGAGTGGTCCGGCGCCAAGCCGGATTCCGCCACCAGCTTCGCCCCGTATCGCCTGTACAACATCGGCAACAACCAGCCGGTGGAACTGCTTCACTATATCCAGGTGCTGGAGGATTGCCTGGGGCTCAAGGCGGAGAAGAACCTCCTGCCCCTGCAGCCCGGAGATGTGCCGGATACCTATGCGGACGTACAAGACCTGGTGGCGGACGTGGGTTATCGCCCCGCCACTCCAGTGGAGCAGGGGGTCGAGAACTTCGTGCGCTGGTACCGGGATTTTTACAAGGTCTGAACGCCCAAGCCCACTCAAGACGTCAGGTTCGCCATGTCTGCGCCGTTGCCCTGTTTCAAGGCCTACGATATCCGTGGGCGCATCCCCGATGAGCTCAACCCCGATCTGGCCTACCGCATCGGTCGGGCCTATGCTGGTGTGATTGCTCCCAAGGGGCCAGTGGCGGTGGGGCAGGATATTCGCCTCAGCAGCCCTGAGCTGGCTCAGGCCGTGATTCGGGGCCTGAATGACGCGGGCGTGGACACGCGTTCCCTGGGTCTTTGCGGCACGGAGACGGTCTATCATGCCGCCTCCCTTGAAGGTATGGGCGGCGGCATCATGGTCACCGCCAGCCATAACCCCATGGACTACAACGGCATGAAGCTGGTGCGCGAGCAGGCCATCCCGATCAGTGGAGATACCGGGCTCAGGGAGATCGAGCAACGGGTTCGGGAAGGGAATTCAGGGCCGGCGGCCGATGTGGCGGGCGAGGATCGCACCCTGGATGTGATGGCAGGGTATGTAGAGCGCGTCCTGGGTTTTGTTGAACTATCGAATCTGCGCCCGCTGCATCTGCTGGTGAACGCCGGCAACGGCGCCGCGGGCCCCACCTTCGATGCCTTGGCAGCGCAGCTGCCTTTTCGTGTGACCCGCATCCACCATGTGCCGGATGGTCGCTTCCCCAATGGCATCCCCAACCCGCTCCTGTCGGAGAACCGGGCGGTCACTGGCGAGGCCGTGGTGGCCCATGGTGCCGATCTGGGGATTGCCTGGGATGGGGACTTCGACCGCTGTTTCCTCTTCGATGAGCGGGGCGAGTGCGTGGAAGGCTATTACATCGTCGGCCTGCTGGCGGCGCAGATGCTGGAGAAACAGCCGGGTTCGCGCATCGTTCATGATCCCCGCCTGACCTGGAACACCCAGCAGATGGTGCAGGCCGCCGGCGGTGTGGCGGTGATGAGCAAGACAGGCCACGCCTTCATCAAGGAGCGCATGCGCCGCGAAGACGCCCTCTACGGTGGCGAGATGTCCGCTCACCACTACTTCCGTGATTTCAGCTACTGCGACAGCGGCATGATCCCCTGGCTGCTCACCGCCGAGCGCATGAGCCTCACGGGCAAGCGCCTGTCCGCCCTGGTGGAGGAGCGCATCCGCGCCTATCCCTGCAGCGGCGAGATCAATTATCGGGTGGCCGATGTGCCCGCCACGCTGGAGCGGGTGACGCAGTTCTATCTCCCCCAGGGCCCACACGTGGATGACACCGATGGCCTGAGCATGGAGTTTGCCGAGTGGCGCTTCAACCTGCGGGCATCCAACACCGAGCCGGTGATCCGCCTGAATGTGGAGGCCCGGGGAGATACCGGGCTCATGCGGGAGAAGACGCGGGAGTTGGGCGGCTTGATTGGTGCATGATGGCCGGCGTCGCCCCGGGCCGTTCTCGAACGGCCCCTACGGATACCTGCCGTGGGCTGAAGCGACGGCGCTCCACGCGCCGGGTTGAACGCACTCGGTGCATCTCGTAGGGGCGCTTCGAGAAGCGCCCGGGCGGAGTTTCTGCCACCACAAACCCTTTCTTACCGCAAGCGCTCCTCATGAATCTCGATGGTCGCCTGCTCCCGCAGTTCATCCACATAGCCCTGCAGGGCTTCCGTGGCCAGGATTTGTTCCAGGCGGTCCCGCGTGGACTCGAAGGTGGGCAGTTCCATCTCCCGATTTTCCTCATGCAGGATGACATGCCAACCGAACTGGGATTCCACTGGGGTCTGGGAATACTCACCGACCTCCAGTGAGGCCAGCGCCTCGGAGAACTCCGGCACCATCATGTCCAGCTGAAACCAGCCCAGGTCGCCACCGGCCTCGGCCGATGTGTCCTGGGAATGCTCCCGGGCCAGGTCGGTGAATGCGTCTCCCTGATCCAGGGCCTCGATGAGTACCCGGGCTTCCTCCTCGCTGTCCACCAGGATATGCCGGGCGCGGTATTCACGGGCATCCAGTGCCGCGATCTGACGGTCATACTCAGCCCGCAATTCCGTTTCGGAGAAATCCTGTTCCTCCAGATAACGCTCAACCAGGGTGTTTACCAGTAGGTTGGTGCGGGTGCGCTCCAGTTGGCGGCGGACCTCTGGATCCTCATCCAGGCCCTTCTCAAGGGCTTCCTGGCGCAGGAGTTCCATGTTCACCATCTCGTCCAGGGCAGCCTCGGGGGACTGAGGGTTCCCCTGCTGATGTCCGGACATTTGCCGTAGTTGGAGAAACTCGGTGAGATCCTGTTCGGTGATGGGAACCTCGTTGACCACGGCCATGGCGTTGGCGGGGTCAACCGGGTCAGCCGGTTGATCGGTCTGTGCGTCCTGGGAACAGGCCGCCAGTGAAACGGCAACGGCAGCCAGCAGCGGGAGAGACTTGAATTGGATCATGGAAGCGGGGTGTCCTCGAAAAGCGATGGAAGTGGCCTTCAGGGAAAGACCTTCTTGAAGGGCTTGACGTTCACCTGGGCATACACGCCCGCGGCGACGTAGGGATCGGTGTCGGCCCAGGCCTGGGCCGCGTCGAGGGAGTCGAACTCGGCGACCACCAGACTGCCGGTGAAGCCGGCGGGACCCGGATCGGCACTGTCGATGGCCGGATAGGGGCCGGCCAGGACCAGGCGGCCAGCATCCTGCAGGGCCTGCAGGCGCTCCAGGTGAGCGGGGCGGGCCGAGCGGCGTTTTTCCAGACTGTCTTCCACGTCCTGACTGATGATGGCGTAGAGCATCAAGCACCTCCTGGCGGGCGATGGATAAACGTGAGGAAGGGTAACCCACGCGGCCCACGGAATACAGCACCCGCCACGCCAGCAAAGCCCGTCCATCATTCGCGGCCAAGGGCCGCTCCCACGAGGG
>NZ_JAJNAN010000027.1:0-40722 GCF_022227565.1 Ectothiorhodospira sp. 9100 | reverse complement strand
CGCAGTCGGTTGCCATGCTTGCCGAGCACCGCTTCCCTGATTTCGCCATTGCATATGGAGACATTGATGCATCGCAGGGTCGTCGAGCCCAGGATTATATCCGGGAACATCTAGGTGAAAAAGTCCCTCTCCCCATCTTGACCGACGCCCAGCGCCTCCTCGAAAAAATCATGCGTAAACAGGGAGGTATCGAGAGGCTGGAGAAATTCACCCGTGTGTACAGGCCCTCCGGAGATGCCACATCGCAATTACTGAAGGGGCTCGTGGCTCATAACCAATGGGAGTTGGCCCGGGAGTGGTTCCTGGCGCACCTCCAGGAATTCCCCCCTGGGTCCGCGCGGGCTACGGAAGCCTGCATCGAATGGTTCGAGGCGACAGCAGACCTGAAGGACATGTTTGCAATGGCCTGCACATCCCCATCAGGCCCGCAATTGGAGCCCGAAGACATCCTGAAATCCCTAGCCGATGCAGCGGTAGACAGCACTCGTGAGGGGGCTTACTGGGGTACGCAAGTGATCCAGAACCTGGAGGGGGCACACTCACTCAAGGCCCTCTTGGTCAGAACACTTCTGGAGGGATCATCCCGTGACCATAGCAAGCGGCGAGCCTTGGAGCCTGGGGCCCTTCAACAGGCCCTGATAATGGTTTTTGGTAGCGATGAGGGTGAGCGCCTGCTGGCCCGGTTCGAAGAGCAAAAGCGCACTTCCCTGGATTCACTGAACGCTCTCAAGGATACCATGGCCTCCATCACTGAAGAGGCCGACGAGGTGAAGGGGGGTACTGATGAAGAAGAATCCGAAGGGGATGAGAGCATCCTTCCCGTCTTTGCCCAGAGTCTTTACCGCGCATGGACTTCGGTCAAAGAATTGACCAATGAGAAGGCCTGTTCCCTGGGGGGGGCTGTGGTCTCGGTTACTCGGCGCCTCTTGTTCAGTGAATGCGCCTCCCGACATCTCGCATTGACGGACACTGCCTGGGACTGGATCGAAAAAGAGCAGGATGTGGACATTCTGATGGTGCTCCTGACGCTTGTGCTCATCAGCAGCCACGAACTGCACTTCTGTACGGCCAGGGCATGCGTCATGAACAGCAAACACCGTTGCCAGATCGTGGTCAGCGCCTTGGCAGAGCTATCCCGAACCGAAAGTTGACTGCGCACCGCACTGGGTAGCCGGCAATGACATCGGTAGCATGCTCGTCGGCGTGTATGGCCAGGCCTGCACCCGGAAAAAGGTGTCTGTCCCCTTTACGCCTTATGCGCCCCAGACCCCGAGCACCCTGCCGGCATCGGCGCGCTCCATCTCCCAGATCCGCGCCTCCCAGCTCACGGTGGGGTCGCGGTTGAAGATCACCAGGTGGGCCTCATCCGCACCCACCTGATCCGCATAGGCTACCGTCTGGGCAAGGCCGGTTTCCACGACTGTCTCCAGGGCGCCCCGCTGCAGCTTCAACTCAACCACGATCCGCTGCATCGGCCCGTTAAAGCCCAGGGCCGAGTCCGTTGGCCATTCGATGAACAGATCCGTGCGCTTGCGGCCCAGCCCGTATTCCCGGCTGATGCGGCCGCCACCATTCACGATCCGCTGCAAGAACGCCTGCATCAGCAACTGCGGGCCGGCCTCCTTGTAGTCGAACCGCTCCATCCAGCTGTCGGCATGTTCCCGAAAGAATTGCTGAAAGCCCCTGAGAAGGCGCGGCATGTCCAGGCGATGGTCCTCGGTGAGATACCACGCCTGCTGTTCCACCATGGTCTCCTGGGTCACCCAGGTCAGCTCGCGGGGGATCACCTCCCGGTAGATCTGATTACTGATGCGCAGCACCGGCCGGCGCTCGATCAGGCCTAGATCCTCCACATACTGAAGATCATCCATCGGCAAGTGCAGCGCACTCTCCTCGCTGGCCAGCAGGGCACTGACCACACGACACACCCTTGGCTCACGCAGCTTATCCGTGAGTTGATCCAGATGGGTGGCCCGCGACTGGATCAACGCCTCCCGGGCCGCCCGGTAATCCTCCAGCGACAGGGCACGACGGCGATCCCGGGCCGGTCTGAAGCGCCAGGTGAGCTCATAGCCCAGGGCATTCACCAGCCAGGGCTGGCCGCGGGTGTCTTCCCATAGCTCGGGAAAGATGGCCGGATCAAACACCTGGCCCGTCTCATCCGTGTGCTGCTGCCAGAGGGTGCGACACTCCGCCTCAGTGAAGTTGCCCATGCGCAGGGATTCAGCCTTGATGTTGAAGGCACTGCCCCCGGTGATCACCTGGGCCCCCTCCTGATGCATGCGATAGTCCCGCACATCACGCACCCCGCACAGCACGATGCTCTGCGGAAAGGCCCCCGGGCGCTGGGGGTAACCGGAACGGATCTGCCGCAGCAGGGAGATCAACGTATCGCCCACCAGGGCATCCACCTCGTCCAGGAACAACACCGTGGGAAGGGTGCTCTGGGAAGCCCAGCGCGACAACAGACTGGTCAGCGAATGCTCCGACGAGATCTCACGACGATTGGCCTGATACCAGGCCTTGATCTGGTCATTCCCAAGCTGCCGTTCCAGAGCATCCACCAACACATCGCAGACCGTGCGTACTCCCTTTTCAACCTCCCCCCGCGCCGCCTGAGCCGCCTCAATATTGGCATAGGCACAGGCGTAACGGCCCTGGGCATTCAAGGCTTCCATCATGGTGAGCAAGGTGGTGGTCTTGCCCGTCTGACGCGGGGCATGCAGCACGAAATAGCGCTTTTGCTCGATCAGCGCCTGCAACTCCTCCCAGTCGATGCGACTGAGCGGATCAATGGCATAGTGATCAGCGGGAACTGTGGGGCCGGCGTTGTTGAAGAATCGTGGCATGGGGTCAGTATAAGCGGGTTAAAGGGCGGTAAAAGGGGACAGACACCTTTTCCTTTGGTAAAAGGGGACAGACACCTTTTCCTTTGGGAAAAGGTGTCTGTCCCCTTTTACCGCCCTTTAACCGAAAACCTCAAAGTGATGCTAAGCTTACCTCATATTGATGTGAGGTGAGCCATGGTCACTCAGACAGAGAAAGAAGAAGGTTGCGTCAGCGTCGCTGGCCGGAAGGTGAGGGCCTACCGCCCATCATTGGCTGCCCCTTGTGAGGTGGTCAGAAACAATCTGGGGAAAATTCCGGAAGAGGTATTCTCCAGTCGCAAAATGTTTATCGATGTCTCTCGCAAGGGCATTCCCGGTGATTGGGTTAAAAGTGTGGTGGAGGCCACGGGCCTGCGAGAAGCCTTTCTGGGAATTCTGAACATCGACTCAGGCAACCTTAGCCGCGTATACCGAAGAAAAGCCCTATCCAAAGAAGCATCTGAGGAAGTGCTGGATGCCGTCCGGTTGCTTCGCCAGGCAGCAGGGGTCTGGGAGTCGTATGACCTCGCGATGCAGTGGTTCAAAAGTTCGGTACCGGCTCTGGGCGACGAGCGCCCAATTAATCTGATCGACACCTTCGAGGGGCGTCGCTGGATCTCGCAGGTGCTGAACAAGATCGAGCACGGGGATTTCAGCTGATGCGGATTTTCCGCATCACGAAGGAAAAATACCTGGAGGTCTACACCGGGCTGGGTGGCAGCTACAAAGACGGAGCCCGCTGGAATCGCCCGGGTACGCCGGTGCTGTATTTTGCATTGTCGGCGCCGGTCGCCATGCTGGAGATGGCGAATTACACCGTCACCCCGAGAATGGTGCCTCCATCTTATCGCCTTGGTGTGTACGAGATTCCGGACGATGCACCCATCGATTATTTGGAGCAGGAACACTGGCCTGAAGATTGGGCCCGGTTTCCTCATCCCGAATCCACGCAGAGGCTCGGCGATGACTGGCTGGCAGAGGGAACAGGCTTCGGCTTGATCGTCCCGAGCTGCGCTGTGCCTGCAGGCCTCGGTGAAATCATGGTGGTCAATCCGCGCCATGAGTCGGCCAGGCAGATAAAGCTTGTTGAAACGAGAACAGATATTTTCAATCCCAGAGCGTTTCCAGGTCTTGGCGATTAGCGGGAAAAGGAGTCGGAAAAGGGGTCTGTCCCCTTTTCAGGACCCCTTTTTACAGCCGCTTGAGTAAATCATAATTAATCGTTAAGATTCAAAACAGATCACTGCCTCCACAATGGGAAACACCATGCCTAAAGCGGAAACTCGCGTGCTGACGGCGCACGTGCCTGTAGCCCTCGCTGAGAAGGTTGACCTGTTGGCCGACCGCCTTGAACGTTCGCGCGGCTGGATTATCAAACAGGCGCTGTCGAACTGGGTCACTCAGGAGGAAGAACGCGACCGGCTGACGCAGGAGGCGTTGGCCGATGTGGATGCCGGGCGGGTCATTGACCACCAGGCCGTGCAGGCGTGGGCGGACAGCCTGAGCACTGAAGAGCAGTTGCCAGTGCCGCGCTGATGGAATTGAAATGGACCAGCAAGGCGCTTTCCGACCTGGCGCGGTTGTATGAATTCTTGGCCCCGGTGAACACACTGGCTGCCGCACGGGTGGTGCAGGGGCTTACCAAGGCCCCGACCATCCTGCTCACCAACCCGCGTATGGGCGAGCAGCTGTTTCAGTTCGATCCGCGTGAGGTGCGGCGGATCAGGGTTGGAGAGTACGAGGTCCGCTACGAGATTCAAGGTTCGATCATCTACGTGCTGCGCCTGTGGCACTGCAGGGAAGATCGATAACAAAAGGGGTCTGTCCCCTTTTTTAGGCCCCCCACACCCTGATCAACCGCCCGACTTCGATTCGCTCCATCTCCCAGATCCGCGCATCCCAGCTTGCGGCGGGGTCGCGGTTGAAGATGACCAGGTGGGCCTCATCGGCACCCACTTGATCGGCATAGGCTGCTGTTTGGGCAAGGCCGGTTTCCACGACTGTCTCCAGGGTGCCTCGCTGCAGCTTCAACTCAACCACGATCCGCTGCATCGGCCCGTTAAAGCCCAGGGCCGAGTCCGTTGGCCATTCGATGAACAGATCCGTGCGCTTGCGGCCCAGCCCGTATTCCCGGCTGATGCGGCCGCCACCATTCACGATTCGCTGCAAGAACGCCTGCATCAGCAACTGCGGGCCGGCCTCCTTGTAGTCGAACCGCTCGATCCAGCTATCCGCCTGCTCACGGAAGAATTGCTGGAAGGCGCGCAGTAATTTGGGCGTATCCAGCCGCCCATCCGGCGTGATGTACCACTGCTGCTCCTGGTTGGGGATGCGAGTCTGCATGATCCAGGTCAGGTCCCGCGGGATCACCTCCCGGTAGATCCGATTACTGATGCGCACCTGCGGGTGGGTTTCGATCAGGCCCAGATCCGCCACATACTGCTGATCATCCGGCTGAATGCCGTGGAGATCCTCCTCCTGCCCGGAGAGCAGGGCATTCATCACCGCATGCACCCTCGGCTCACGCAGCTTGTCCGTGAGCTGATCCAGATGCGTGGCCCGCGACTGGATCAACGCCTCCCGGGCCGCCCGGTAATCCTCCAGCGACAGGGCACGACTGCGGTCCCGGGCCGGTCTGAAGCGCCAGGTGAGCTCATACCCCAGGGCATTCACCAGCCAGGGCTGGCCGCGGGTGTCCTCCCATAGCTCCGGGAAAATGGCCGGATCGAACACCTGCCCCGTCTCATCCGTATGCTGCTGCCAGAGGGTGCGACATTCCGCCTCAGTGAAGTTGCCCATGCGCAGGGATTCGGCCTTGATGTTGAAGGCACTGCCCCCGGTGATCACCTGGGCCCCCTCCTGATGCATGCGATAGTCCCGCACATCACGCACCCCGCACAGCACGATGCTCTGCGGAAAGGCCCCCGGGCGCTGGGGGTAACCGGCACGGATCTGCCGCAGCAGGGAGATCAGCGTATCGCCCACCAGGGCATCCACCTCGTCCAGGAACAACACCGTGGGCAGATCACTGTCCACAGCCCAGGCCTCCAGCAACCGGGCAAGCAGGTCCTGGGCACTGGTATCCCGGTGCGCAGTCAGCCATCGATCCGGCCCCTCATTGCCCAGATAAAGCGCAATGGAGCGACCGATGGCACTGCAAGCGGCCCGGATGCCCATCGTGGAATCCCCCCGCGCCGCCTGAGCCGCCTCGATATTGGCATAGGCACAGGCGTAACGGCCCTGGGCATTCAGGGCCGCCATCATGGTGAGCAAGGTGGTGGTCTTGCCCGTCTGACGCGGGGCATGCAGCACGAAATAGCGCTTTTGCTCGATCAGCGCCTGCAACTCCTCCCAGTCAATGCGACTGAGCGGATCAATGGCATAGTGATCAGTCGGAACAGTGGGACCGGCGTTGTTGAAGAATCGTGGCATGGGGTCAGTATAAGCGGGTTAAAGGGCGGTAAAAGGGGACAGACACCTTTTCCCCAAGGAAAAGGTGTCTGTCCCCTTTTACCGCCCATGCTGCCAAGCTAGACTTAGCTAACATTGTCTTTCGGGTAATCAGGTGAAGCCATGCAGGTCAACATGCACGAAGCAAAATCGAGGCTATCGCAACTGGCCGACCTTGCTCAGAAGGGGGAGACGGTCATCATAGCGAAGGCGGGCAAGCCCTGCGTGGAATTGCGACCCTATCATCAGGCAGTGACGGTGCGTAAACCAGGCCGCCTGGCCGGATCAATCAGGATGAGCGATGATTTCGAGGATACGCCGGCAGAGGTGATCAGCGCATTCGAGGGCGGGGGATGAAACGTTTACTGCTGGACACACATGTTCTGCTGTGGTGGCTGGCGGATCATCCTCGTTTAGGGCCCCACACACGCGCTCACCTGGCAGAGGGTGGCAATCAGATTTACGTCAGTGCGGTGAGCGGTTGGGAGATAGGAGTGAATTCAAACAAGGGGTGGGCGAAGCCAAACCCCACCTCGTGGAGGCGTTAACCATGTCACTGGCGCAAGAATGGATGGATCGTGGCGAAGCCAAGGGGCTCCAAAAAGGTATTCAGCAAGGCATTCAGCAAGGTTTCCTGAAGGGCGAGGCCAATACGCTGCTGCGCCAGATTGAACGGAAGTTTGGCGCCCAGGCCAAGGCCCATCATGAAAAGCAAGTGGAGCAGGCCAGCGAGGCCGAGCTGGAGCAGTGGCTAGACCGGATTCTGACGGCCGAAAACGTGGGTCAAGTCTTCGGGGACGACTCGTCTCGACAGTGAGAAAAGGTGTCTGTCCCCTTTAAACCAGAGTTTCTATCCTGATGTACTTTTCAAACCGCTTGAAATCTTTCACGTTATGCGTGAGCAAGGCAGGGATTCCAGCGGCCATCATGGTGGCAACAATGTTGGCATCGTGAATCTGTTTGCCACCTATGGGCAATTCGGCCATGAGGGTTAGCAGATGCTCTGATACCAAGCTTGTATCGTCGGCGACTTCAAAGTGATCCATGAAGTAGCGCAATCGCTGCACGATAATTTCAGGAGTAGCGGCTTGAGCGAAAGGCTGGGAGCGTGATCGCACGGCGGCGAACTCCCTCAATACTTGTCGGCTTATCCATAGGGGCCGTCCCTGATGATGAGCATTTCCCAGCTTGGCCAGTGCCTGCGAGTGAATTGGTGCTTCTGCAATATTGGCATAGACCAGCACATTGGTATCAATAAAAAGCGCGTTATCGTCCATCGTCGCCGTAGAGATCGTCGCGGCTCAGACCTAAATCCTCCGGCCAGTGATCAATGTGGTCCACCGGGAAATCCTGCAGCGTCTCTGTTGTTTGGCGTCTGCCATAACCACGACTGCGTAAAAAATCAATGAAGTCCTCCACTTCCCCAATACGCTCCGGGGGAAGTTGCTGAAGCTTGTCGATCAGGGTTTTTGTCTTCTGAATATGCATGGCGGGCTCCCCCTGCTAACTCAGTCTGTTTTTTCTCCAAGCCATACTATCCACCCACGCGCGACTGCTTGTCCAGGCCAAAAGGTGTCTGTCCCCTTAATGATCCCATTCCAGGGCCACCAGGCCCATGTATTCGTACAACGCCCGCTCCGTCTTGCGCAAATGCTGGGCGGAAGGCAGCCAGAAGGCCAGCATCGAACCGGAACGGTTGCCGGTCTTGAAACGGGTAGGGGCCGGAATCGGCTCCAGCCCCGCCCGCTGAAAATGCCGCACCGATCGGGGCATGTGCGAAGCTGAAGTCACCAGCAGAAAACGCTCCCCCGGCGCCAGCACATCCCGCACGGCATACGCCTCCTGGGCGGTATCCACCGGCGTATCCAGCATCACGACACGAGACGCCGCCACCCCCAACTCCCTGGCCGCCTGAGCATACCCCCACGCCACCGGCGCCTGGGTAGGATCCCGACTGGCCCCGCTCACCAGCAACCGGGCATCCGGCAAGGCCTGCACCAGGCGCACCCCCTCCAGCAGACGCTGCGCCGAACTCTCGTTCAATCGTATGGATGCCGGCCCCCGGCCATCCGGATTCCATCCACCCCCCAGCACCACCACAGCCGCCACCGCCTCCAGCGAAGCCGGATCGGTTATCGGTGGATAGCGGGATTCCAGAGGTGACAGCAGCCCCTCAGCCACCGGCCCCCAGGATGCAACCAGCAGCCCCACCAGCGCGCCGATGACAAGGATGCGGCCCGCCAGATACCGACCCGTCCACCATAACAACCCACCCAGCAGACCCAGCAAGGCCGCCAGGGGCAAAGCATGATGAAGGCAGCGATGAGAGGTTTGATCATATCCATGGAAAAAGGTGTCCGTCCCCTTTATATGCCCAGTCATCCCCTGCTCCGAGCGGGGCTGGCTGCGCTGGCCTGGGCCTTTGTCGAGGGCCTGAAGCCGGAAAAACTGGCCCAACTGCTACGGGACCTCCCCGACAACCACCCGCTCACCCAGCAGATCTTGCTTTACATCGTGCGGGTGCACAAAATCACCGAAAGTGAATTCAAACAAGGGGTGGGCGAAGCCAAACCCCACCTCGTGGAGGCGTTGACCATGTCACTGGCGCAAGAATGGATGGATCGTGGCGAAGCCAAGGGGCTCCAAAAAGGTATTCAGCAAGGCATTCAGCAGGGTATTCAGCAGGGTATTCAGCAGGGTATGCAGCAAGGCATTGAGCAAGGTTTCCTGAAGGGTGAGGCCAATACGCTGCTGCGCCTGATTGAACGGAAGTTTGGCGCCCAGGCCAAGGCCCATCATGAAAAGCAAGTGGAGCAGGCCAGCGAGGCCGAGCTGGAGCAGTGGCTAGATCGGATTCTGACCGCCGAAAACGTGGGCCAAGTTTTCGGGGACGACTCGTCTCGTCAGTGAGAAAAGGTGTCTGTCCCCTTTAAACCCTTCCGCGCACAGATCAGCGAAACCGGAAACCATGCCTACAACCGCTCAAGCGGTTTAGGGATGGTAGTTCATGGGAGAAGTCTCCGAATGAGCATCTTCGACGAACTCCAGGAATCACTGCAGGAAGCGGTTGATATCAAGCAGGGCAAGGCCAAAGCCAGCCGTGTAACAGGCCATGAGGTGGCGGACGTGAAGGCGATCCGGGCCAAGCTGCACGTTTCTCAGATAGAATTTGCCGAGGCCATGGGCACCAGTGTTGACACAATCAAGAGCTGGGAAGCCAAATGCCGTAACCCCACCGGTCTGGCTGCCAAGGTACTGGCAACGATCCAGGACAACCCAGCCTTCTTCAAGGAGCTCGCCTCCCACGGGGCCAGACTGCGGTGAAGTAGACCCCATCGTCAAGACAGGAAAAAGGTGTCTGTCCCCTTTATGCCGGGCTCATTCGTGATCCCACTGGAAACGCTGCTTCAGGCCATTCCCCCACTCCCAGCCCACGACTCCCTCGTGCTGTAAGCGGCCCACGACAATGCCAGGGGCGACACCCAACTGATCCGCAAAGCCACGTACTTGCGCCAATGCAGGTTGGCCCGAATCCACAAAGCTCTGCCACTCACGGGGCGGAATGAGCATATCGGCCGCGAAGCGGTTAGCCTCATTCTCCTTTTGCTCATCCAGCCCGTTGCCGCCCTCGACGAACACCGCACGCTTGCCGTGCAAAAGGACATGGCCAGCCTCGTGGAAGAAGGAAAACCAGAGTTGATCGTCACTGCGATACCGCAATGAGAGTTGGATCAGGGCTTTGGCTGGAGTTAACCAGCGGGTGGCCCCGCTTATCCGCGTTCCGGGGAGCGAGGGGACAAACTCCACGGCCACCCCCACCGCTGCGCAGCGTTCCTCAAGCTGTGGTTGAAAGACCTCCGGGGATTCCCGAGTGAGCCCGCGGATATCCTTCAAAAGGTTACGAAATGCCGTCGCATCATAAAGAGCGCAAGCCTTGGCGTGCCCTTGCCGCTCCCCCTGCCTTAACCAGGCCGAAACCGCTTCGGCCTCGGCTTTGAATCGCTGTGATTGCCGATATGCCACCTGATGGTGTTCCCACACCTCGGCCCACTGGCAGGAAGAATGCACCCCAAAGAACTGCAGCAGCGCATGCAACTGGGCCCGTCTGTCCTTTTGGCGCGATACCCAGCCAAGCTCTTGCATCCTTTTTATAGGAAAGCGCTTCAGCCACTCCAGTTGTTCACGCTCCCTCTCAGCTGCGCGCGCCCTGGCCAGGAACTCCTGATGTTCAGCTTCCAGCTGGTTCCAGAAATGGGCAGGTCGCCCCAGTACAGGTTCCAGTCTCAGAGCGGTATCCTGAGTCAAAGCGGCCTTTCCCTGAATGATCTGGTTGACGGTTTTCGCAGCCAATCCTGTCCGCTGAGCCAGTTCTGCCTGAGTCATGCTTGCGGATTCCAGGTACTCCTCCAGGATCTCGCCGGGGGGGACCGAGTAATCGGGCATGAAATTCACCTCTTGCACTTCAACCATGAGTATCCTCCACCGCAAGCACAAGAATCGCAGTCACCCCTGGCCAGTCCAGCCCGCCGTCCTGCTTGCGAGGCAGCGGTTCGTGGTGAGGGCAGGGGAAAAGGTGTCCGTCCCCTTTACCTTCTTTACCTCAAATCCCTTTCATCACCCTCACCACCGCCGCCATATCCCGATCCCCCAGGGTGTGATCCACCAGAAACATCAGGCTGGTCTCTCCCAGTTCCCGGGCCACCGGCAATCGCTCGGGGGGCCTGGCGTCATAGCCGTCGAAAGCCTTTTCCCGATACATCTCGCTGCACCCACCCTGCAGACAACTCACGCCCTGCGCCTGGCACTCACTCACCACACGATCCCGGTCCCAGCCCGATGGCAAGGCCTCAGGGCGCACAAAGGCATAGAACTTGTAGCAGGCATGCCCCACCTCGGGCGGTGGTACCGGCACCCGAAGCCAGGGGATGTCCCGTAACCCCTCCTGCAGGATAGCCACATTGGCCCGCCGTCGCGCCAACCAGTCCGGCAGCTTTTTCAACTGCACCCGACCAATGGCCGACTGCATCTCCGTGAGCCGCCAATTGGTGCCAAACGAATGGTGCAGCCAACGAAACCCCGGCGGGTGATCGGTGTGGTACACCGCATCCCAGTCCTTGCCGTGATCCTTGTAACTCCAGGCCCGACGCCAGGCCTTTTCATCCTGCAGCAACAACATGCCCCCCTCACCACCGGTGGACATGATCTTGTCGGTACAAAAGGAAAAGGCCGCCGCATCCCCCAGGCTCCCCACAGGACGCCCCCGCCAAGTGGCCCCATGCGCCTGAGCGCAATCCTCGATCAGCCACAGCCCATGGGCATCGGCCAATGCCCGCAGGCCATCCATGTCACAGGGCCAGCCGGCCAGGTGAACGGCCAGGATCGCGCGGGTGCGGGGCGAAAGCACCGCCTGCACCGATTCGGGCGTGATATTGCCCGACGCACGATCCACATCCGCAAACACGGGGCGTGCGCCGCGCATCACGATGCTCGAAGCCGACGCCATGAAACTGCGCGGACTCACCACCACTTCATCCCCAGGCCCCACGCCCAGGGCATGGAGCGCCAGTTCCAGCGCCAGCGTGCCATTGGCCAGGGCCACGCCGTAGGGTGCCCCGTGGAAGGCGGCGAACTCCCGCTCAAAGGCACGGCCTTCCTCACCGTTCCAGTAATTCACGCGACCCGACTGCAGCACCTGCTGCACGGCATCCCTCTCATCCTGTTCAAATCGTGGCCAGGCAGACACTCAAGCGCCCCTCGTTCCCATTACTGTTTGCCAGATGTACTGAAGATCCTTGAAGAAGGACCACTGCTGCACATATTCCCGGTTCAATCGTACTTTATCGGGGAAGATCACCTCCCGGTTATAGCGCTCGGGATCATCCACCCCGGCCAGCAAGGTTTCCTCATCCCGATACTTGAGCGTGGCCGGCCCGGTGATACCAGGGCGTACGCTCAGAACCAGCCGATCATCCCCCACCAGGGCATCGGCAAACCCCGGCACATCCGGCCGTGGCCCCACAAAGCTCATGTGACCGAGCAGCACATTGATCAACTGGGGCAACTCATCCAGCTTCAAGCGTCGCAGCACCCGCCCCAGCCGTGTGATGCGGGCATCGCCCGCCGTGGTCACGGTGGTGCTCAGAGAGGGATCCACTCGCATGGTCCGCAACTTGATCACCCGGAACAGCCGCCCATCCCGACCCACCCGCTGCTGGGTGAAAAAGCCATTGGCGCGGGTGTCCAGCGTGGCCGCCAGCCACGCCAGGGCGATCAGCCAAAAGGTGAGGGCGAGGCCCAATGCCGCGCCCAAAACGTCAAAGCCGCGCTTGAGCGCGGCCTGGGTGGGGGAGAGGCCCCCGGGGGCAGTTTGTAGGTGTGTCATTGAATGTTCAGTTGCAGTGATCGGCCACTCAGTGGTCCAGTTACAGGGCCAACACGGCCCCATGTATTCGGAGAGCGCGCGCTCAAACATCCAGTCTGGGTGGTTCCAGACTGCCGGGCGGGAATTCGATCATGAGATAGTCGTTGGGAAGTTCGCCAACCACGCGATACGGGCTCACCGCCTCATGGGACTTCAATGAGGCGGCATTGTGACGGCTGATGGTGGACCGGGCACGCAAACCGGCCATCGAAGCCTGCCAATACAGGAAACCTACAAGGAAACGCCCCAAGCCTCGACCTGTGTGACCAGGTACCACCATCAGTCCAATGAAGGCAGACCCCGTTGGCGAAAGCTTCAACAAGGCATAAGCCACTAAGTCATCATCAATAAACAGCCCATAGGTCATGAAGGCCCGGGAGCGCAGCACTCGCTCCAGCTCGGAAAGATCGAACCCATGAGGCCGAAAAAAACGCAGATGCGACTCAGGCATCCGCCCCAGAAAATCCGCCAGAGATGCCGCATCCCCTTCTCCCAATGGTCGCATAAGAGCAACCTGATCACCCACAGACCCATCGACACGCGCAACTGCCAGCGCCCGTGACCGACTCCGCCCAAACCGTGTGCCAGTCACCGCCCGGGCCAGCGCCTCGACACCGCGGAACACGCTGGGGAAACGCTGCTTGATCAGATAGGCGAGGCGTTCCATTTAATCTCCTCCCACATCCCGATGTACCCTACCAGAGCATCCACGCAGCCGACTGGATACAAACCGGGCGGCCGATAGGACGTCCGCACATGGAAAGGGCGCTCTGCCGCGATATCCTGGTCCTCGGGCGATCATGACCGAGGCTCCTTCACCGCCGAGACCAAAACCTGCTCCAGCTCCTGGGCCAGCAGGTCACGAGAGAACCGCTCCTCGGCCAAGACTCTCGCCCTTTCGCCCGCTTGAGCAATGCGCTCTCTGTCACCGGCATACTCCTGCAAAGTTCTGGCTGCGAGCTTTGGGTCTCTGTCGAGACGGATGCCGGCGCCGGATGACTCGAGTAGCTCCTGGTGCCAGCCTCCGTAGTTCACGGCCATACTGCACCCAGCCGCCAAACCATCGAAGAACTTGTTGGCCGAGTTCGCCTCCATTTCGGGCAACGGAATGAACAATGACGTGGCGATATCCGTGGCCGCAAGGACTTCCGCCATTTCCAGCTTCGTTACCTTGGGTAAGAGCGTCAGTCTGCGGCCTAGTAATCTCATTTCGGAAGCCAGCACCTCCACCTTTTGCCTCTCCTGCCCAGCGCCGACCAGCAGGAAGTGGAAACGCTCGTCATCCAGTAGTTCGTGAGCCACCCGCGCCAGGTAGTCCACACCGTTAATGCGCCCGAACGTCCCCCCGTAAGTTACCAGGATCGAATCCTGAGGGATGCCATGTTGCTCGCGAAAGGCCCTGCCACGTGAAGGATCCGGCCGGAAATGCGCCAAATCACAACTGTTCGGGATCATCGCGATTCGCTCAGCTGGGAAGCCCGCTCGCTCCACCCCCTCCTGCATGCCCGGAGAGAGCGCCACAATGGAGCGTGCGTTACGGTAGGCATACCTTTCGAGCCATTGAGCACCCCAACGAAGGACGGGGTTTCGCAGCGCCCCCATGGCGATGGGCAACTCAGGCCAGAGATCGCGCACCTCGAACACCATGGGCACTTTGCGACGACGTGACGCGTAGACGCCGGGCAGAGCAATCGTCAATGGCGTGCTCGTGGCGAAGATGACGTCCGAAGGGATAGAGGCGGCTTTTCGGGCACTACCAAGCGCAAAGCGGGAAAATGCACGGATGCGATCACCATAGGACATGTGGTTGGAGTAGGGCACTGGCAACCAATGCACCCGGATGCCGGACTCATCTGTCTCGAACCAGCCCTTTCTGCCATCTTCCTCACGCCACGAGGTGATTATGTTGGCTTCATGGCCCATGGAAACCAAGCGCCGCGCCATTTCGTAGGAGCGGGTGCCGCCGGACATTTCGGGAGTGTTGAAGTACTGGTGTAGATAGGTGATGCGCACGATGGCCTCAATTTCCCTTGGTCGGATTACTCAATTGCTGAACAATACACGTGGCCGCACTGCCATCGCCATAAGGTTGCCCCTGCCCCCGACGCGGCCCAATGCGCTGCGGATCTCAAGCGCAATATCTGCTACACTCGGTGGAGCGAGCGTGGTCCACCCCATCTCCACCAACTCCACCCACTCCGTCTCATCGCGCAGCGCCAGTAAGCGCCAACAAACCGACAGGGGGCCCGCCCATCGGCTGTGACGCCACCAAGTGAAACCGCAGTACCAGGGCAGCGCTGTTCCGCTGCGAGCGCCCCCCAAGCTATTGCTTAAACTCGTGCCCTTTCTGCCTTGACAATGGGGTCCACTTTAGGGAACCTCTATTAATTCGATTTTCCGGAATTTTCACCAAATAAAATCAATGGCTTACTGGCGGCGGCAAGCAATTAATTGAGGTTCCCTTTAGATGCCTTAATTGGGCAAGTCCGGATCTGTGGGAGCCCCGGGTGGGCAATCATCCACGGCCACCCGGCCGTCTGTGGAGCCCACAAATATTCATTCTCAACTTCTAAAAGTTGTTACGCTCTTTGCGTGAAATCCCGTGTCTGCGGACAAAGCCAACGACTTCCTGTACCGTTACCCGTTGATATATCGGCCATAACAAACCGTTTAAGTGAGCTTCACGAACCACGCGGAGGAAAACCGAAGGTCCTTGCTGTAAAGCACGGTAGAGAAAACCGCCGGCGTGCATACGGCTAGAAATAGCTAGAGCGTCAAGGTTGCGGTTAAGCCGGCCTAGAGTTTCCATTCTTTTCAACAATACGTCGACATCCTCACTAACGGTTAGGCTTCCCTCACGCCGAAAGATCCGGTAAACCTTCTTTGGTGCCACACGTACATTCGTTGCCTGCACTGCCGCCAACACATTGAATGCCACATCATTGCTTAACGGTATTTCCTCGAATTTCACAGCAATTTTTTTAATAAAAAAATGTGAGTAGACTTTTGCTATGGGGTTCACATGGCCAAGCTTCAGCCTTTCAAGTCTTTCCTCGGTCGGTTCGACGAAATAGGCCTGACAAAGCTCGTTCATCCGAACCGCTCGGTTCGACGGTGAGCCGTCGACTTCTTGTACCGCATCAGCAAGAAAGTAAACGACTTCGTCACCGGCTCGAACATGCTCATCGAAAAAATCAAACGCCCCTGGAAGAAACTCGTCGTCGGAATCAGCGAACACGAGGTACTCTCCCTGGGCGTGAGCGAGGCCTACATTGCGTGCAGCTCCGGCTCCACTGTTTTGGGGTGTGAATAACCAGCTTACCCCAGGCCAACGCGCCTTTGCTAAGGCAAGCGTCGATTGGTCCGGGCTACAATCATCGACCACAATGACTTCGACGTCATCTCGGCTAATGGGCACTGTCCGCAATAACCGCTCCAGCCGCCATGGATCGCCAAAGTGCGGAATAACCAACGAATACTTCATGCTATTAACCCGGCGACCATTCATATCCGTCGCATTCCGGTAAGTTGCTGATTTTGCGAAAAGTAGACACGAAATCAAGTGATTTGTTTGATTGCCGCGTTAATATTGACTCCGCACCTCGCCTAAATCCAAAAAGACTCATAATAGACCCAATATATACGAGGCTTCCAGTAATCATCAAATTCATGATGCCCCGACAGCTTTTCTCACAGCGAGGGAGCAACAGACTGACGAATTTTGCTTTCGAATACAGCATTGGCTCCCAGATTCTCCGCGCTAAATAAAAAAACAACCAAAACCGAAAAGAAAAACCAAGTAAATGTAGGACTTGACAAGATTGGCCCTCCTACCATCTCAACTGCAATAATCGAAACAGTATAAGCATAAAATGCCACTATCTCTGAATCATCACGCCCTCGCTTCATCGTTTTAATTTTTTTCCAGCCGAACACAAGAAACCAAAAAATCAAAAGAAGAAGTGCAATTGCGGCCGGGTATCCAACATGGTACGCATAATGGGCAATCGAGTTATGAGCCGCTCGCTGAAATTCTCTACCTCTTGATTGAGCTACGGGTTCATCCCCACCAAAATTAGGGCTAATTAGTGGATATTCTAGCCCGCCTAGGAAATAAGCAGACCATATCGCGAAGCGCCCAGCAGACACATCTGCTCCAGTTCCAAATTCGATTTGTTCGGCCAAACCAATAAGTTGCAAAAAACTGATCTCGGAGGCCTGTTCATTAGATAATTCTATTTTATAAAATCGCTCAGCGAATGTACTGTAGAAGTTGGCTTTAAAATCACCATAGCTAAACAAGGCAACAGACAAAAAAGAAAACAGTGAAGCCGCGACCATAAATCGCAAGACGCTTTTCTTGCTTATCGACACAGCAACCAACACTACCACTAATACACCAACAAAAGCTGAAAGAATCACAGGCTTGTTAGTGATTCTGATAGCGAGCGCAGTTAGAGACAACAAAAAAACAATAATATAAAAAAGAGAAGCTTTTCCGGTCAATAATCTACTTAGCGAATAAATCAACGCAAATGCCGTAAAGTACAACCCAAACCAAAGGTCTGATGAATTATTGCTGTAAACTAAAAAACTCGGCAGCCAAGGCAAATATTTGAAAAATTCTAACACAACAATTGACGCGTAAAACACCCCTACCAGGCTCGCAAATAAAATAACATACTGCCGACAGCTGTAAACTTCTCTCCGATATGAATAAAACAATAATGCAAGCAGGAGAAAAAAGTTAACTCTAACGAAAACAAGAATGTTGTCGTTACCTAAAAATAACCCCACGAAAGCGGAAGACACTATGCCCACTATAAATATAAAGGCAAGGGCATTCATGCCTCTACTCGGCGCCACCCCAAAGTAAATTCCTTTTTTGGGGAATTGAGAAAGGCTGCCCAAAAAAAACACCCCAAACAAAACCAATCCGGAGATGAAGTAAATTTCTGCCGGTGTTGTGGTCAACCCCCCAGCCTGAACAGCTGGGAACACGCCAAGGGTTTTGGCATGGTGGGGGTGGGGAGAAACCAAAAGCTCAAACGCAGCCAAAGCGGTGCCCGTTGTGAAAAATATCTTGAATACGTCTTTGGGTCTGACGTGGCGGATTTGTAGGCCGTTTGACTTTTGTTTTTCTGCTGCAGTTTTCATTATATATTCAGATGCTGTCCGTGGTTTTTTGCACGCTCTTTCTTCGCCACATATAATGCTTGAAGGGTAGGCTAAAATATGGCAACAAGAAAAATACTGGCCACAGCCTGCCCCCGTATCTTTTGAAATATTCTTTTCTTTGCGCTAGCGGCTGTTCTTTTACCCCTAGCAGCCGTCTATATCTTTCACCAATCGATATTCCTTGCTCACTTGAGCTAGCTTCAACTTCATTCCTATTGCAAACTCCGATACATCCAGGGGCCATCACCACAGAGCCACCATGAGCACGGAGCTTCAACCCGTAATCATAATCTGCACCAGTATGGATAAAATATTCTGACAGAAACCCAACGCAATCTAGTGCTTCTTTTGATATCAAACATGCATTCATGTTCGTAGTATCCGCCAGTGCATACCTCTCGGCCGGTGGTTTTGCTTGTTTAAACCGAAGCGGATGCAAGCGTGAACTCCGGATCACGCCACCGTAACTTATATCCCCTTTGTTATCCATGAAACTTCCCACCACCACATGCGCCCCGCTGCCACCATCACCCAAATATGTATTGCTGGCCTTCAGTAAGCGGGCTATGGTGTCAAAATTCAGCTTCACGTCGTCGTTATAGACCAATAAATAGTCGAACGACTTACCGTTCACCGACTCATTCCACCCGTAACGCATACCCCCTGCCCAGAACAGGCCGCCGTCACCATGAATGATCTCCACTTCCGGGAACGCTTCTCTGACCGCCTCGCTGGTGCCATCAGTGCTGCCATCTTCCACGATGGTGTGCCCAATAGTCACACCCTCCGGCAACTCCTGAGCATGGAGGTCCGCCAGCGCCTGTAAGGTCTTCTCACGTCGGTTATGGCATGTCGCCAGGGTTTCTATGCGCATGGGTTTACTGCCTCGTTTCAGCCTTTTGAGCCTTTTGTGTCTTGTACCAATCGTACGTCTCACTCAATCCCTGCTCCAACCCAACTTTAGCCCCCCAGTCCATTCCTTCAAGCCGCCCCACATCCAACAACTTCCTCGGCGCCCCATCCGGCCGACTGGCATCAAAGGTCAACCGCCCCTCAAACCCCACCACCCGCTGGATGGTCTCCGCCAGCTCCCGAATGGTGCAGTCCCCCCCCGTCCCCACGTTGATATGCGAGCACATGGGCTTCACCTGCGCCTGCCAGGTCTCCCGGGGCAGGGTCATCACGTGCACCGAGGCCGCCGCCATGTCGTCCACATGCAGGAATTCCCGCCGTGGTGTCCCGCTGCCCCAGATCACCACCACCTCGTCACCGCGTTCCTTCGCCTCATGGAAGCGCCGGATCAGCGCCGGGATCACATGGCTGTTCTCGGGGTGGAAGTTGTCGTGGGGGCCGTAGAGGTTGGTGGGCATCACGCTGCGGTAGTCGGTGCCGTGCTGGCGATTGTAGCTCTCGCACAGTTTGATTCCGGCGATCTTGGCGATGGCGTAGGGCTCGTTGGTCGGCTCCAGAGGGCCGGTCAGCAGCGCCTCCTCGGCCATGGGCTGTGCCGCGTCGCGGGGGTAGATGCACGACGAGCCGAGGAAGAGCAGCCTCTCCACCCCGGCCTGGAAGGCGGCGTGGATGGCGTTGCTCTCGATGACCAGGTTGTCGTGGATGAAGTCGGCCGGGTAGGTGTTGTTGGCGTGGATACCGCCCACTTTGGCAGCGGCGAGGTAGACTTGGTCGATGCGCTGCTCCTGGAAGAAGGCGTGCACGGCCTGCTGGTCCAGGAGATCCAGTTCATCGCGGGTGCGGATGATGATCGCGGTATGCCCCAGCGCCTCCAGCCGACGAATGATCGCTCGGCCCACCATGCCGCGATGGCCTGCTACGAAGATTCTGGGTTGCGGGTCAGCCATGATGGTTCTCCACCGCTACGGGGATTTCCAGGCCATGGGTTTTCAGTAGGGCGCTGCGTCGGGCGGCATTGAGGTCTTCAGCGATCATCTCGGCACACAGGGTTTCCAGGGTGGTTTCGGGAACCCAGCCGAGCTTTTCGCGCGCCTTCGTCGGATCGCCAAGGAGCGTTTCTACTTCGGCCGGGCGGAAGTAGCGTGAGTCGACACGGGCAATGACGTCACTCGGCTTCACGGCGGGCGCGGCCTCTTGATCGGTGACCGACTCCACCACGGCGATTTCATTGATGCCTTCACCCTCGTAACTCAGGTGAATGCCCAGCGCTGCCGCGCTCATCGTGAGGAAGTCGCGTACCGACACCTGTCGGCCGGTGGCAATGACGAAGTCTTCGGGATGATCTTGCTGGAGCATCATCCACTGCATGCGCACGTAGTCGCGGGCATGGCCCCAGTCCCGCAGGGCATTCAGGTTGCCGAGGAAGAGGCACGACTCCAGCCCCTGGGCGATGTTCGCCAGGCCACGGGTGATCTTGCGGGTGACGAAGGTCTCGCCCCGCCGGGGGGATTCGTGATTGAAGAGGATGCCGTTGCAAGCGTACATGCCATACGCCTCGCGGTAGTTCACGGTGATCCAGTAGGAATAGAGCTTGGCCACGGCATAAGGACTCCGCGGATAGAAGGGGGTGGTCTCGCTTTGCGGTGTTTCCTGCACGAGTCCGTAGAGTTCCGAGGTGCTGGCCTGGTAGAAGCGCACCTTCTTTTCCATGCCCAGCAGGCGGATGGCCTCCAGCAACCGGAGGGTGCCAAGGGCGTCCACATCGGCGGTGTACTCGGGGGACTCGAAACTCACCGCCACATGGCTCTGCGCCGCCAGGTTGTAGACCTCGTGGGGCTGAACCTCCTGGAGTATCCGGGTTAGGTTGGAGCTGTCCGAAAGGTCGCCATAATGGAGCACGAAGCGTTGGTGCTCCACATGAGGGTCCTGGTAGACGTGGTCGATGCGCTGTGTGTTGAAGGAGGAAGCGCGGCGTTTGATGCCGTGGACTTCGTAGCCCTTTTCCAGCAGGAATTCGGCGAGGTAGGAGCCGTCCTGGCCGGTGATGCCGGTGATGAGTGCTTTTTTCATCGAAAATCAAGCCTCACGAAAGAATATACCGTCGGTTTGCAATGTTCGCCCATTTTCTTTATTTGTGAAACCTTGTTGAAGCGCCCACAATGTAAAACCTTCACGTTCCAGGCGATCAATAAGATCTCGCCACAAGGTTTGCCCTTCATAAAGTGGGGCAAGGGAAAGCTCCAATTGAACGCCAACTGCATCTCGAAGTATGTCCTTGGCGCCATCAAGAACTTGTGATTCGAACCCCTGGGTGTCTATCTTGATATAGTAGCGGCTATTAGGTTTTATATATTTACGGCCAATGCTATCAAGTGTATTCAGATCAACGGTTTCTTTGCCAATATAGCCCGAGGTGGATGCGGCCTCTTTATGTGATTCGAGCATGTGGAGGATAGAAGAGGAGACAGAGTTTTGTGAAGAGTTAATCTCGACTTTACCTTCCTTATCCCCAATAGCAGTTCGTTCATGTACGTCCCAAAGTCGATCTTTTGATGCGTTCCCTAAAAGACGTGAGTGAGCATCTGTCAAGGGTTCGAAACTAACTATTTTACCTTTATATCCGATAGAACGCATTTCCAAAGCATACTGACCAGCATTCGCTCCGACATCAAAAATAAGATCTACATCAAAGTGATTTAAGGCAATCATACGTTGGTATGAAGAGTTGCTATTTGCTGCTATACGCGTCAAGTTAAACCCTGATAAATTTATTATTCTTTTTGCGATACCTTTTACTGGCACAACTACCCCCTTAATAAATCGCGATATAATTCAATATATTTCTTTGCCACAGCTTCGTTAGAAAAAAGATTCTTGGCTCGAGAAACACATGAAGACGCCATTTCCTTATCATGCCTTCTCTCTAAAACCCAATCGATCCCTTCTGCCAAGCCTTTTGCCTCAAAAGGCTTACTTTTGTACCCAGTCACCATATGCTCAACAATATCGGCAGGGCCGGTAGCATCAAAACCAACTACCGGTGTACCACAAGCCATAGACTCGACAAGAGTCTTACCGAACGCTTCTTGGATGGATGGAGCGACAAAAACATCGGCAGCGCTATATGCGAGGCGCAAAGAATGCCTGTCTTCAATATACCCAAGATGCTTGAAGGGAAGGCACACATGCGCGGGTATGGTGTCAGGGGGCTTGCCAAAGGTGACCACCAATACGTTTGGGCTTTTCACGTATTGCAAACACTCTATAAATTGCGACCAACCTTTATAGAAACTGTTAACATTAGAAGCGCCAACGAGAATAATATTGCTATCATTCGCAATTCCTAAGGTAGTTCTAGCGCACCTAGGTTTTTCAGGCCAAAACTCGTCAGTATCGATTCCGTTAGGTATTACGCGTGTTTCCACGCCAGAGAGGATCTGGCTTTTTTTTGAGCAATCGGCAATCCAACTGCTTATTCCCACTACCGCATTGATACCACGCCCTAGATGCTTTTTTTTTATTCGAGCAGACCAATATGACAAATCTTTAAGAGTGGTACTATCTATTTGTGGGCAAAGCCCACAACCCGATTGATATCTACTGCAGTCCAGCGAGTAATGACAGCCCCCTGTAAATGCCCACATATCTCTCAACGTTAACACCACCGGTTTTTCAATAGAATCGAGATTCCTCCAATTCACAACACCATTAGACATCCAATGCAGATGCACAATATCTGCATTCTGATAAGACCAGTGACGCGATATATCACGACCAAAAAAGCCGACATGAAATGATTTTGACGACCCTCTCCTAAAGATTTTTTTCCATATGGCATCTTGCCTCATCAGAAACCAGTCGGAACTTTTTCCAATCCAACCCTCCGAATAGCTCCTGATGTTATCAGAAAGCTGATTTCCAGGAATAAAACCTAATATACTGGATTCAATGTCATGATTTTGCAGCCCCGTATGCAACCAATACGCACCAAGGAATGCGCCTTTTGTTAAATCACCACCTATGATGTGAAGTACTTTCATTTTGTATGATCAATTCGCATATTACTTTGACTTCGGTATACGCCAGTATTGAAAATAGATCTGTCCCGGTATTGAAAAGGACGGATAACGATTATCATCCTGCCTTGTGCTCGGGTGGGCTTTGGATGACCTGGACCTTGCAGTCCTGTTCTGCCGCCCAGCGCTCAACCCGGGCTTTGAGCGAGGCCCGGGCATCCGCTTCGCCATGGACCAGGCGGATTTCCTTGGGCGAGGTAGGGATGCCCTGGATAAAGTCCAGCAAATCGTTCTGATCCGCATGCGCCGAGTAACCGCCTATGGTATGCACTCCCGCCCGTATGGTCACGCGCTCTCCTTCCAGTTCCACCCATCCGCTGCGTGGCCCATATTTCTGGATGGCGTGGCCGGGGGTGCCGGCGGCCTGGTAGCCGATGAACAGGACATCGTGGCGGTCGTCGCCGAGCATGCGTTTGAGGTAGTTGACCACTCGGCCTCCGGCGGCCATGCCGCTGGCGGCGATCACCACGGCTGGGCGGTGGGTGCGGGCCAGGTGGTCTACGGTTTTCAGGTGGTCTTCGTGGCTGTCCACAGTATAAAGGTTGTCGAAGGCCAGGGGGTGGCGGCCGGCGTGGAGGCGCTGGTGGGCTTCGGCGTCCCAGTAGGGTTTGAGGTCGCGGTAGGCCTGGGTGAAGCGGGCGGCGAGGGGGGAGTCGACGATGACGGGGAAGGGGCCGCCGCCTTTCGCGGGCGAGGCCCGCTCCCACGGGGAGCTTTCGTTTTTTGTGGGTGGGGGCTGCTCCCGCATTTGTCGCTGGTATGTCTGGTGGTGGAGGATGTCTTCCAGTTCGTAGAGCAGTTCCTGGGTGCGGCCGATGCTGAAGGCGGGGATGATCACGGTGCCGCCGTTTTGCAGGGCGTGGTCGATGGCGGCTCGCAGGCACTGCTGGCGGGTGCTGCGGTCTTCGTGCTGGCGGTTGCCGTAGGTGCTTTCCAGTACGAGAATGTCGGCGCGCTCGGGTGGCTCGGGGGCCGGGAGTAGGGGGCTGTTGGGGGCGCCCAGGTCGCCGGAGAAGACGACGCGGGTGTAGTTGTTCGGGGTCTGGATGTCCACTTCCACGTAGGCGGAGCCGAGGATGTGTCCGGCGCGTTGCAGGCGGATGCGCAGGTGGTGTCGGTCGTCCTGGATGAGGGTGTGCCAGGTGCGGTAGTCCAGGGGGACGAGGCGGCTGTCCACTTCGGCGAGGAAGCGTTCGATGAGTTGGGCATCGCGGGTGAAGCCGACCTTGAGGGCGTCTTCGATCACCAAGGGCAGCAGGCGGGCCGAGGGGATGGAGCAAAGGATGGGCCCGGTGTAGCCGGCGGCCAGCAGGTGGGGCAGTCGGCCGATGTGGTCGATGTGTACGTGGGTGACCACCAGGGCGAGGATGTCGGCCACCGGGAAGGTCACGCGGTGTTGTTCCAGGCTGTTGTCGCCTTGGGCGTCGTGGCCCTGGAAAAGGCCGCAGTCGACCAGCAGGGCCCGGTCGGGGTCCAGTTGCAGGCGGTGGCAGCTGCCGGTCACGCCGGTGGCGCCGCCGTGGTGGGTGATGTGAGGCATGTGGGGTAGCAAGCTCAAGAGAACAGCCATGCCAATACCCCGGCATTGCGCATTCGAGCAATCTCGTGTTTATTACACCTTAGGTGCGGGTTTTGCCAATCAACGGATGTTTCATCTGGGCAGGTACCCACGAGGCGCTTGCCTACCGCTTCGTTGTTGCTTTCTTGAAGTGTTGCCTTGAGGTCTTCGCTTTCCTTCTCATCGATACCCAAAAGAAAAACGCGTTCCCTGCAGGACTGGCCCTTTAATATTTCATCAAATTTTTTCTTTCTTGAAATAAAATCGTTGTCGAAATCCATCAGTAACAGGGCATGCATTGCGGGGCGGTTATTCAGCAGGTTCAGGTTATCCTCAAGATCCGCAAATACTCTTCCCCAGCCGCCACTGGGTGGCCTAGCATCAATTACGCAGTCATTCACTGAAGGTATGGTTTTCAGGCCATTCACAATGCCCCGGTATGGCTTGTCTTCAAGATAAATAACCAAATGCTTTCTGTATCGGTTCACCGCCATTAATCGAGCTCTCCATTCTCATAGGCATCAATGAAGGTCGCGCTCAAGTATTCTTTATCTGCTGCGCGTTCCAGTCGGGAAGGGTGCAGGTGCGATTGCCGGGTTATGAGGAAAGTATTGTGCTCCGAGTATTCGTTGATGGCTCGGGGATTGTGGCTGGAAATGACCAATTGCGACTCAACGGTGCTGTTCTCGAAGGCTTTCCTGCAGGCCATTATAAAGTGGCTTAGCTCAGGAAGAGAAATGTAGTTGTCAGGCTCATCCCACAGGCACAGAATGGATTCTTCATTGATAATGGCGGCCAGGACTGTTGCGGTCAGGAAGTATATTTTTTCGCCATCCGATAACTGATGAAAATTCAGTTCCAGACTTTTGGAGTTCTCCCCGCTGAACTTGAAAACTAATTCCTTTTCATTTTTTCCGGTGCTTTCAAATTTGAAGTTGGCAAAGTCTGGCATGCGCAGCTTTATGAAGTCTTCGATTTTGGAATACAGTGCGGGATAAACAGCCAGTTGGTGGCGAACCCAGTCCAAGGTATTGCTCGCATTGCGTTCCAGGTAAGGCGTTTCTTGCTTGCTGGCTCGCCTGAAATCGCCGGGCACTGGGGCTAACACAATGATTCGCGCCAACCACTCGCGAAAACGGGCAATCGGTTCATCGTTATTTCGAGTAGAGATGAGAGGCAAGCCCACGTGGTGCCAATCCAGGGTAAACTCTGCACTTTTCCCTAGGTATGTTCTTCCTTCTTCACGGGAAAAATGGGTTTTGCCATTTACTTTCAATGATTCCTGGCGGATGCGGGGCTGGCTGAAATGCTCGGGCAGTTCCACCTCCAGGATATATTCGTAGACTTGCTTTTCAAGTGTCGCGGTAATCTCCAGATGGATGGGTTTATGGGTCTCCCCGAAGGCGAAGTCGCTTTCGCTGACCAAATCTTTCAGCAGCGTTACGCCACGCCCGATCTGCTGCAAGACTTCTACCGCATCAAAGAAGCTGGATTTGCCCGCACCGTTTCTGCCTAGCAATAAAGCTGATTGTTCTTCTTTGAGAATTACTTCAAAATTCTGAAGGCAGCGGTATTGGTGAAAATAGAGTTTGCTCAGCATCGGTATCTTGCCCTTCTCGGCCACGAACGTCAGAAAGACTTTAACACGTGTATTTGATTCTGTTGGCTGCTTAAACCCGAGCCGCGTTACTCGGCTTTAAATGATCGCATGGAAAAGGGGAAAAGGGGAAAAGGTGACAGACCCCTTTTCGCAGTTGCCCAGCAGCACGGTGGGTCGCTTCCCCAGTTCCAGCTCCAACAGGTCGCAGGCGCGGAAGTGTTCGAGGCTTAAGTGGTCAAGATGCATGGGGTTTCAGCTGCGGGAGAACGTGTTTGGAACTGACCTGGGGAGCTGGCCTGGCACCGTGGGAGCTGGCCTTGCCGGCGATGCGCTGCGACAGCAGCGCCCTGGGCATACCTGGGTGCCCGCCGCCTTCGCGGGCGAGGCCCGCTCCCACAAAGAACCTGCTACGGGGTGCCGGCCATGCCTGGCTCAGCGGGATGCGCGGCCGGGGGTGCGCCAGCTGTCCTGAAGTAGGCTCCGGATCCGGTTGCAGCTGCCGGTCATGCCGCCGTGGGGGGGTGATGTGAGGCATGGGCGCACTGCTCATCGTATCGGCCGCACCCCACCGCGCCGACCAATGCCCGCAGCCACGCGGAACAGGTCCGGCATGTTCAGGCGTGCGTCTGCGGTGCGGTTGATCACGCCGATGCCGATCAGCACCTGGGTGAGCGTTTCCTCTTGTGCCTGCTGTTCAAGGCCATGGGGTGGCAGGTAGGGCCTTTCGCTGTCTTCCTGGCTTTGGCTGTTGTCTGCAGCGGCTTGCAGCAGGTTGTTGACCACGCCGCTGTCGCGCCAGCGGTCGTGCAGTTCGTCCGCATGGGCGGGCACGGTCATGCCTCGCAGGGGCTCCAGCACCTGCTGGATCCATGGGTAGTCCTCCTGCAATTCTCTCAGGCGCAGACGGGATGCTTCCTGAACGCCTTTTTTGATGCCTTCGTAGTGCAGAAGCACATCGGCTTGCGGGTAGTGCCGCTGGGTGACGGCATGGGCCTGTTTCAGTGCCACCAGGAAACTTCGGGGGCTGACCTGGCCCTTGGCATCGGCCAGATGGGTGGGCAGCCAGGTGAAGGTGTTGCCACGGCGACGGTTCGGGCCCATGAACCGGCTGGCGATCACCTGCAGCAAGGTGGCCTGGTGGGTTTCCTGGGTGCGTAGGGACTCGGGCACCACGTAAACGGTGGTGCCGTGGGTGGTGATCCGGGCAAATGCGTCGGCGTATTCGCGCTCAACCCACTCACGGAATGCCGGGCCGGCCCCCGCATGATTGGCCAGGTGATGCCATAGCAGGGCATACAGATCGGCCCGGTGCCACTGCAATAACACGCGGCCATGGGTCAGTTTGGATGCATCGGGAAAGGCCCATAGGGATGAGTCTTCCCACATGTCCTGGCGCAGGAAGAACTTGGTGCGGATGGCGCGATATTCCCGTAAATCCAGGCCCACACGCAGCAAGCCACGCAATAAGGTGCGGATCTGAGCCCAATCACTCCCCAGGCGGTCAAGGGCATCGAACACCAGTAGATACCGCTCCCCTCGGGCTTCCAGGTCGTCGTTGAACGACGCAAACAGGCGTTCTCCCATTTCCGGATTGTCTGCCACGCGCTGTATGCGCGCCGGCCAGTCTTCGGCGCCCTGAAAGAACGCGTTACCGGAGTTTTCCAGCAGCCGGTGCAGGATTGCCGTGCGCCAGATATCTTCAGGATTGGAGTGCCGCTCCAGCAACCACTGCAAAACCCGCCGTGAAGGGTGGTTGCGGTTGCTGGTTTCCGATGAGTAGCCCCAGCCCACCCGGGTGTTTTCCAGGCGCAGGCGTTTTAGCTGCTGGCCAATGACCAGCCGGGTGGCTTCGCTATTGAGTGCCGAGCTCCAGAAACTCTTGCCGGTGCCTCTGTCGCCCACCACCACCGCAGTATCCGGGTTCAATGCGCTCTCATGGCCTGGCACCACGTACACAGTGGCGGGCTCCGGTGGTGCCGTGCCGTGGTGGGCCACTTCTTCCGGAATGGCCTCAAAGGCCGGAGAGAGTGCCTGAAACAAGGATTGGTGGTGGGTCATGACGTGCCTTCCTCAAGCATGGCAAGGCAACGGCTTAACCCTTCAAAGAGTTCACCGAAGGATTCCCGTATGGCGTTCTCGCCGATACTGGCCAGTTCCACCATGGGATCGAGCGCCTCGAAGTGATCGCTTCTGAGAACGGATAACGGCCAGTGCGGCGCATCGGTATCGAACTCATCAAAGGTAAAGGCCGGTGTGGCGCCCACCGGTTCATCCGACGGTTCGTCCGGTGATAGTTCGTCGTAGAGCGTATCGATCCATACATGAAAGGCTCGGGATGCAAAACGACGCTTATCCTCCTCACGCATGCTGGAGCGTGCCTGTACCATGTGAAAACGCTCCCGCCAGTCAGGTGCCCGTGGCGCCGACTCATCTCCTGGCTGGGCCAGCTGCGCCAGGTGGGATAGCAAATATCGGTAACCCTCCCAGGTGGCCGGCAAATCCACGGCGAACAGGAACACCTCGGCACTCAAATGCAGCAGGTTGGCAGCCACCGTTTCGTGCAATCCGGCGCGGCTGTCTATCAATACGACATCCGGCTTCACATGGGCTTCCAGCCCCTCCACCATGCGGCGTAATCTTGTGGCAAATCCCTGGCCATCTTCCCCTTCCAGATAGCCGCGGGCCAGCTTGGCCACCACGTTGGCGGGGTGATCAAACGCCTGCTTGCCCAGGGCCGGTGCAACCCATAAACCGGGGTAATCCATCGGCGGTGTTGTTCCAGGCTAAAGAGCCTGCCACCTGACCTGCCATCCACCATCGTGGGAGCTGGCCTTGCCGGCGATGCGCTGCGACAGCCCGGTGGCGCCGCCGTGGTGGGTGATGTGAGGTATGGGGGGAATGGTATTTCGCCTTGTCCGGAGCGCTGTTCAAAGCGCAATTTCCGCATTACCCTGCTCATCTCGCTGATGTCGATGATGAGGTAATCTTGGAAAGTCACTGCTCAATTCGCAGTAGCCATTGATCCAGTCGTATGCCGGGTGATCTTCTATTCGTGTTCCAACGCCCGGCTTGAAGAGTACTGGATGCGCGCTGTCTTGTGGGCTGATGCGGTCCCTCCGGTAGCAGGTGTGACACTCTATCTGGTCCGGCATGGGGAGACCCAAGAGCCCCATAAGGGCGTGAGCGTTGTGCAGCGCGCCGAGGAGCTGCTGCTTGACCTTGTTCCAATCGCTCAAGGTCAACCCACTTTTGAGTTCAATCAAGTGTAGTCTGAGAGGCAGGCCATCATTACTCAGTTCCACTAGAACGCCATCGGCCACGCGGCGCTGCTTGATGAACCGGAGTCGATTGACTTCGCTCAGATTGAAACGGAGGAGTTGATTTTTGGCCGGCGACAGAAAGGTTGCTGTGCCCGCTCCATCCTGACTTTTTTCGATGACATGTACCGTTTGGCCACGTTCAAAGTGGTCCGGCTCTATCCATGTGAGGCGCTGTTCAAGCCTTGCTGTTGGTTCCATTGCTTTCATCCTTGAAGGCCGTATCCTGCAGGCGCATTACTTCATCAAACAGTTCGGATAGCGGCTCATTGAAGGTAGACACAACCATACCCAGCTCGGTTTGCTCCAGTGGGTTCACATGGGTGGCAGTGCCCTCACGGCGGAACTGATAGGCAGCCACGTCATCGGGTTTGAGCAGCTCTGCTTTCTCATAGCCCAGTTGTTGCATCAGGGCGCTGCGCTGCGGGTGGGTGTGCAGGGCGGCGAGATTGTTCAGTTGCTGGAAGAGCGTGTCGCCATGGGTGGTGGCCATCACCGGCAGTCCTGCGTTCACCAGCCTGACCAGGGCTCTCGCCATCAGGCGCTGGGCTTTGGGATGAAGGTGGGCTTCTGGCTCCTCGATGATGAGGGAGCGATAGCCAGGCTTGTGCTTGAGGAAGTGCACGATGGGGGTGAGTTCTGCCACCAGCGACGATGTGAGATACATGGGCAGGCGCCGGTTGCCTTGCCCTTCCGGCAGGTAGTGGTAGGTGGGGAGAGCCCCGTGGGTGCTCTGTTTCACTTGCCCCTTGAGCAGTTCCCGCTCCAGCCAGTGGGCCAGTTTTGCGTGTCTGGCGCCCTTTGGGTTGCCGGGTTCAGCCAATGCCTGCAGGAAGCGCACGATCGGCAGTGTGAACTCGCTTGCGGTGGATCCGTCCTCCTCCGAAAGGCCGGGATCAAACAGGCTAAGGGCATCGCCGACCAGTGATCGATAGGTCAGCATGAAGCCGGTACGGGAGGCCGGCAGAAACAGTGGCTCCCCATCGCTACGCCGTGATGTGCTGCGCGGACCAAACAATGGCACGCTGATGTCGCCTGCCACCAGTTTCCAGGTGATCATGCATAGGGCGCGGTATTGATCCTGGCCCTTGGGCAGTGTGTCCTGCTCCCAAAGGGGCAGCTGTACGCTGTGCTCGCCTCTGGCACTGATGCGTGCTGAGGGGTTCAGGGTTTCGAGCTTGATCCGCAATGGCTTGTGGCGCTGGTAGTGCCGCAGGCTCAATCGCCCGATGGTAATGGCGTCATTCCCGAACAGCCGCATCGCGAGTTTGTTGCGATGCTGTTGCAGCAACTCATTGAACCAGTCGATGAAGTATTGTTGGTCTTCGCCGGTGAGTGAGATCTCCGGTTGCCGGTTTTCGTGGTGGGCCTCGTTCAGCGCCGCCCCCAACAGGTGTGACAGGCGTATCTGGCAAGCCTTGTAGGTCTTGGTGGCGGGTGCGCTGGACGGGAACAGGGTTCGTCCCAGAGCCAGAACGCCCCATAGTAGCGTGGCCATGTAGCTCTTGCCGCTGTTGTTCTCCCCCACGAATAGTGTGAGTGGTCGCAGTTCGATATCGGCCTGCTGGAACCTGGCAAATTGCTCGACATGCAGAGTCCAGCGTTGGTGCATGGCCATGGTGAGTCCTTGAGAAATGGTTGAACGTGCCCGCCGCCTTCGCGGGCGAGGCCCGCTCCCACAAGTAACGAAAAGGTGTCTGTTTTTTTCCTGAGGAAAGACAGGATCAGTGCCTGAACAGCGTATCCAGGCTTTCAGCAACGAGAATCTCTTCAGACCAGGCTTCCAGTTGATCGACATCCGCTGCCTCCAACTGCTCTGAAACCCAATCGGGCAACTCCCCAAAGCGCTTGCTCAGCTGCCGATGCAAAATACGCCGGGCTTCCAGCTGGCGACCCTGACCAACCCCCTGTTCAAGCCCTTGCTCAAGACCTTGTTCAAGACCTTGTTCAAGACCTTGCTCAAGCCCTTGCTGGAGCCCCTGCTGAAGCGCTTTCTCACGCTCAACACGCTCAATGGTATTCACGTAAGGCATCTTCTTCTCCTCCTGTAGGGCAAAGACCGCCTGCACAAAACCCGGTTCCAGCTCTCTGGGTAACTGGATCATCCAGTCGATGATCCTGAACAACTGCACGATCTGCTCGCGGCCATAGCCCCGTTCGTACAGCAGCCGAATCAGGGCGATCTTGATGTCCTTGCGCGTGGCACCATCCTTGATGCGCTTGGCCTTGATCTGCGCCATCACCACCAGGGCAAAGACGTTATCGCTGGCCTCCAGATCCGCCCAGCGGGCTTCCCAATCGATCAACTTGGCCATGGGGAACGTGAAGGATAGCTTGCACCCCCAGCGCTCGTAGTGGAAGGCTGACGGCCGAAAGCTCTCGCGGGTGTCCGCCAGCACCGCCAGACTCACCACATCCACCCCGTAGCGATCCCGCAAGCGGTACTGGTAAGTGTACATCCGCTGGGCAAATCCTTCCTCCGGCTCGCCCTGGACTTCCACGTGGATCAGCACCCAGGTCTCACTGCCATCCCGGGCATACACCCGGATCAGCTTGTCCGCATGGCGTCGACCACTGTTGGCATCCGCCGTGATCTGCTGCAGTTCCTTGTCCATGGGGTTGTAACCCCGGGACCAGTCCACCTCAGCGTGGATTGCCGGGAACAGCAACTGCGTGAATTCCTGGAAGTAGTGCTCCAGGGCCTCCTTCCAGGGGCTGTCGTGGTTCGTGGGCCTGTCGATGTCTTGATCGGTCATGTGCACTCCTGTTGCAAGCCCTGGATTTCACCACTCGATGGCCCGCTCCCCGACCGGCCATCCGCCACCGTGGGCCTTGTGGGAGCTGGCCTTGCCGGCGATGCGCTGCGGCAGCAGCGCCATGGCCATGCCTGGGTGCCCGCCGCTTTCGCGGGCGAGGCCCGCTCCCACGGGGGCCAGCTCCACACAAGGGCCCACTCCCACAGAAGGATTCGCCAATGCCGATCGACGTTGCTGACTGAACGACACCGACTCAGGGTTCCGATGTCTCGCCGGTGTCGCGGTCCTTGAGCAGATACATGGGGATGGGGATGGGAGGGATACCCATACGGGCACAAGTGCCCTGTACGTATTCCCGCCAGTAAGGCCAGATGTGATGGCCCAGGTTGTGGCGGGCAAATTCCTCAAGCGCAGGGCGGAGTGTTTCGTCTTCAATGCCGTCACGGATGTCGTACTCGGCGCTGAAATCCGCCGTGATCTCCAGGTACACGGCCTCCTCATCCACGGGGGCCGCTTCCGACACACTGGCATTGTCCACGAGGCGGACACCGGCCTGGAAGTGGCACAGGACAACCCGGTGTGGCTCCCCCTCCGGCTGCTCCATGAGGCTCAGGATGTCGATCCTGCCATCCGGCTTGCCGCGAAACTGGGGCGTGAGATTCAGATCCCCATCAAAATAAGGTGGGAGCACGCCTTCCTTGCAGCGGATATGGCTGCCACGCAGGTACACCCCACGGATGCCCAGGGCCTTGACGGCGGTCTCGATGAGCGCGCGATCCATGGCTCAGGCCGCGGTCTTCCAGTGATCCATGGGTTCCACCACGTTGCCGGTTTCCTGGTAACGGATCCTCGGGTGACTACGAGTGAGTTTTTCAACGGGCCCGGATTCCCAGCCGTCCGCCTCGGCGCCATGCAGGGAGATATCCGCCTCCTTGCGCAGGGCAAAGCAGATGTCCGACAGGGTGCGCAGGGTCATGTTGCGCGACCCACTCAGGATCTGCGAAACGTAGCCCCGGGTCGTGCCCATGCGCGCCGCCAGGTCGGCCTTGTTGACTCCAGCCTCTTCCATTTCCTGCCACAGCGCCTCGGTAACCTGGGTAATGAGGCGTTCCTGGGCGACGAGCCGGGCGTTTTCCGGGCTTTCGGCGGCCCAACGGTCCAGAAAATCGGTCATGTCTGTGACTCCTCGATCTTTCGCCAGTTCTGGATCACGCGATGCCTTTGGCTCTCGTTCGCGGACCATCGGCTCATTCAAGCAGTCCAGCGTTGCTTCAATGCGAACCGGGAAAAAGCGGGTTGAGCGTCATTTACCTGGGCGCCTCAGGGAGCTGTCTTCGATGGGATACCGGTTCTTTGCAGCCCCCGTGGGAGTTGGCCTACTCCCACAAAGGACCGCTCTCAAGAGGGTAGGGCTTGCACAGAGGGACACTTCCCACAGAGGTATTCACCAAAGCCGCTCGACGTTGCAGGCTGAGAGGCACCGGGTCCATTATCAAGCAAGTTCGAAAGGCGCATCACTGCTCCAATGTTTTTGAAAGATAGTGAGAGACGTGATCCAGTTCTGGATAAATGTAGGGCGTTGTGATGCCGAGTTTCTCCAGATGTTCCATGCGGATCTCGCAACTGATTAGGACTTTGGTGATTTTCCGAATGGGAAATTGTTCACTGTGAATAGTCGAATTCAAGGAAAGATGATCTGGAGTATCTTCTACGAATATCGGAATCGAGTTGTTGATATCCTGTTCGTTAAGGCCAAACAGCAGGTAAGCGCCTTTTTGTCCATGGAGTCTGTTATTGGTCAACTTGGGCTTGACGAATAGGATGGAAAATAGATGAATGGGGTCGATCTTGTGGCTGAAATAGCTTTTCTCCTCCTTGATGTCATGCAATAGATAACCCGCACTTTCCGTTCCATTAAAGGCTTCGCGGTGCGTCCTGTACTTGTTAGCATCCTCGTGTATTGCTTGTTTGGACTTACGCGGCGTGCAGCCATCGCTAAGTGGTGATTTGACCAAGTTGGCAACAACGCTGACAGCATCTGAGTCATAATACTTGACCTGGCTTTGGTCGATCTCAATGAGGTAGACCGCTGCTTGATTGTTATTCTTTCTACCATCAAGCGCGAAATACAGTGCACTCAAGATGTCTTCGCTGAGATCGATTAGCCGAGTGGGCATACTATAGTGCTGCATTCGACTGAGTTTATCGAAGGCGGTCTTGTCTGCAGTGAATTCGTGGTCGTTGAAGCGCTGCATTTCGCGGTAGGTTTTGTACTCCTCGCAAAGGCGCTGCGGTGTGCGATAAATACTTGGCCTGAGCGCACCAACTTTATGGTCCTGATTTTCGCCCCGAAAGTAGACGGGGTTGCCCTTTTGTGTTAACTCGAAAGTTTCGACCACGCCAATTAATTCGGCAATGCTGCGGGCCGTCTTTACCTCGATTGAGTGATGCAAAAGCTTCTCCTTGAGCACAAAGGCTGGCAACACTGAAAATAGATTTGTCCAGGTATCCGTTTCGCCATGGACCAAGCGGATTTCCCGGGGGCGGGGTGGGGGTGCCCTAGATGAAGTCGAGCAGGTTGTGCTGATCCGCATGCGCCGAGTAGCCCACTATGGTATGCACTCTCGCCCATATGTGTCGGGTAGCGAGGCGACGTTACCGGCGCCCCGCTACCCGACACAGCAGCCGGGGCCTGATTCGTCGAGAAGGCTCTTCAAATCGATGTACTCGGGCCGATGATTGCGGGTGTAGGCGAGTTGGACAAAAGCATGGGCAAGGTCGCCTGTTCCCTTCAACTCTACCAGCGCCATGACTTTCTTGTTGCTTCCCTTGAAAAGATACATTGCGTCGCACTTGGTGTCGTTGTCTGTGAACATGCAGCCGTCGAGCACCAGTGCCTTGGCTTCCTCGCTCCCACGCGGAGTGAGGCAGATCTTTTTACCCCTCTCTTCGAGCATCAACTCGGATTGGCATACCCGATAGATGTTGCCCATCCGCTTGCACTCACAGTGACTATACGGGCCCGTGTTGATCATTCCGTCGATTCCATTCGATATCACGCATTCGGTCGTAGAGCAGGTTGATGTCATTGAAGTGCATCAGCAAGGTGTCATCCATTAGACCGCTTGCTTCATCAATCAGGGACTTTTTGATGCCGTTTTCCAGTAGGTAAGCACGCACGTCATCGCCATTGAGCGGCAGTAGGCGATCAATGTCCTTGTCACCCGTTGGCTCGTTGCCCAGTTGTTGGCGCTTGAGGTGATTGTTCAGTGCCTCCACGATAAAGGGGGTATGCGTGGTCAGGATGAACTGGGCATTGGGAAAGGTGCGTAGTAGATCAGCGAGTACGCGGTGTTGCCATGAGGGATGCAGGTGAAGCTCGACTTCGTCGATCATCACCACGGCCTCGGCACTCAAGGGGTCGCTAAGATGCGGGTTTGCCAGGCCCATGCGCATGCTCAAATCGATCACGAGGCCCAGCAGGGTCTTGTAACCATCGCTGAGTTGCATGAGATCCAACGTTTCTTCGTGATGGGTTACAGCCAGCCGCAGGGGGTTGAGTTCGATGTGAGGATTACTGATGTCGGGAAAGACCAGCCCAATGGCGCGACGAACGGCGTCCAGTTCCTTCAAGCTGACATCAAAACTGCGCTTCTCCTTTTGAAGACGGTGTTCTTCGTTTTCCTTGTTATAAAACCAGATGAATGCTGACTTGAAGCTGCTCTGAGCATCCAGCGTGCCATTCAATGCCTCCATTCGTGTATGGCTTTTTGGGAAACCCTTGCGCCGAAGTGGTACCTCGAGCACTGCGCGGCTCACACCGTAGTAGGCCATTATGGGCAGCTCATAATTATGGCCGGCATTCATGGGGTCGATGACGGTGCGGTCCAGGTAGGCTTCCAGTGCCTTGAGGCCATTGGCCATGGGTGTGGCGGTTGCCGTGGCCTTGCTCTTGTCACGCCGTTGAATTCGATCCCACTTCACGCCCGAAGGCGTGCCCAGCGCCACTCGAGTGTAGGCTGCCAGAGCGTCGCCCCGCTGGCGGATGTCGCCAGCCCTTTTGAAGGTGATGCCCGACACCCCTGGGAGATGCGTGAGGATGGCCCCCAAGCCGATGGCGATACCATCCAGCACGGAGGTTTTACCGCTACCGTTGTTACCCAGCAGCACGGTGAGCCGCTTCCCCAGTTCCAGCTCCAACTGGTCGCAGGCGCGGAAGTGTTCGAGGCTTAGGTGGTCAAGATGCATGGGGTTTCAGCTGCGGGGAAGCGTGTTTGGAGCTGACCTGGGGAGCTGGCCTTGCCGGCGAAGCGCTGCGGGAGCAGGGCCTTGGCCAGATGTGATAGCCCACGTTGTAGCGGGCAAATTCCTCAATCGCGGGCCGCAGCGTTTCATCTTCAAATGCTGTCGCGGATGTCGTATTCGGCGCTGAAATCCGCCGTGATCTCCAGGTACACGGTCTCCTCACCCACAGGGGGGCCGATTCCGACACACTGGTATTGTCCACGAGGCTCAGGATGTCGATCCTGCCATCCTGCTTGCCGCGAAACTGGGGCGTGAGATTCAGATCCCCATCAAAATAAGGTGGGAGCACGCCTTCCTTGCAGCGGATATGGCTGCCACGCAGGTACACCCCACGGATGTTCAGGGCCTTGACGGCAGTCTCGATGAGCGGGCGATCCATGGGTTCCACCACGTTGCCGGTTTCCTGGTAACGGATCCTGGGGTGACTACGAGTGAGTTTTTCAACGGGCCCGGATTCCCAGCCGTCCGCCTCGGCGCCATGCAGGGAGATATTCGCCTCGATCAGGGTTTTGGTATCCGTTGCCTGGATTCGCCCAAAAACCCACAAAATTCCCTGATCGCGCGGCTATTGGAGCTCGCAGCGTGAGGGAAAACCGGGAACTTTAGCATACCAGTGACAGACCGCTTTCCCATTCAGGCTTTGAATATCAGGAAGCGATGATACGGATATTCGGGAACCCTGAAAGTCTTTGTTAACTCGACAGGTGCGTTTTCCGTAAATTCCGAGATTATTCTTGACAGGGGGTAACCAGCCTTACTGATTTCCCAGTAATGCTCACCGTTGAACTCATGTACCAAGGGGCGCAACCGTGGCCTGGGTACGGAAAACTTAACTGAACCAATCTTTGGTATGTGGACAGAAAACGGCCAACGCGTAGCAGCATCAGGCAAGGATATAGCTACGCTATTGCTGGCCACTCTTGCCATTTCCTTGAAGGCCCCCAGACTTTTTTCAAACGGCAGGTGCTCAAGCATCTGAAAGGCGCAAACGACATCAAATTGTCCGTCGTCAAACGGCATCTCGAATACGGAAGCCACATGGTCCGGGTTTAACTCTGGATCCAGATCCAGGGTTTCGACGTGGACGTTCATCGCTTGCGCCATGGCCTTGAATAAGCCCGGGCCGGGACCGACTTCCAAAACACTTCCTGGATTGAGCTTGATCACTTCATCTAACTGGTGCCACATGCTAGCCCAGCGGGGCTTGTGGACATACCTGCTAAATTCGTAATGTGACTTGTCAACCTGTTTTTTATTCATTTCATTACTCATCCATCAGGTAAGCTACTTGAAGCAGCCTATGTCGCACCCAATCAGGGGCCCTGCCACCCCCAGGCTCAAGGAATGTTGATGCTTCCACCGGAGCTAGGACTTTGCCCAAAAGTTGCCGTAATTGCTCTACTTGGAGAGCTGTGATTTGCTGGCAGAAATCGTACCGAAATGAACCATGATCTGAATTCCATGCTCCTTGCGCAGTTTTTGGTCTCCCGAGAATGCTAGCAAGAAAATTTGATAACCTATCTCTTGCCATGCGCGAACTTACGGTAGTGAACTCGAGCCAATGCCCGGTATAACCTCCCAGTCGAGGTATTCTTCCGGAACTCGTTGGTAACCAACCAGCCAAGCCCATAGATCTAGCAAATGCCTCGCGGAACGCTTTACGATCTGCGCGAAACTCATCCGGCATTAAGGCGGCTAAGCTATATACTTGGGGAGCAAGAAACGGCTCAACAACGGAGCATCTTAAATTCTTTATTGCTAAGTAGTGAGCATAATGCCCCTGGTGACAACCCAGCGGCCATAACCAGTGCCAATTACTAGCAGAGTAAGGCCTAAATTCTTCAATTTTTTTATGATGCGCCCAGCGCCTTTCATTAACTTCTTTCGCTACATCTTCGGCTAGCCAGCTATGATTAAGGGGGTTGGCTATACCAACAGGGGTTGGCACGAACTTACTTTCGATTCTTTCCGGACCTAACCGTTTAACGCTTTTTCGAATCCCCTGAACCAGAAGGCTTTTAAATAAGCTGTCAGAAGTAAAGCCGCCTACGATAGCATCCGCATTTCCAAGATTGCTGGCCAGCTCACCATAGACATGCGTGTGTGCTACATCAAAGCTACCGCCAATGGATAGTGTGCGCCCCCTTATATCTTTTCTATAGAAACCTTCAGGCCTTTGAATAAATCTAAAAGGTCGCTTTAAAGCTTTCGCGGCGCGCTCTGCAAGGCGAACCTCACGGTTATAGTTGTCGGCAAAAGTTATTAACTCACAGTCGATGCTTCTTGGGATGAGACTTACCACTGCACGTGAATCCTCACCACCTGAGAATAGAACTTTAATTTCTCTTTTACCTTTCAAGCCGATCAATAAAGCACGCTCGACTTCCTCATGCAATCTCGCACCCCATTGCTGAACACTGGCGCTATCCCTAAGTTCTTCTGGCAAATAAAAACGCTTGGAGCAAATTGAATCAGCCTTAATCACTGTAACAGCGCCAGGGGGTACAACATAGACATCTTTGAACAGCGTATAAGGGTAGCAAACGGTTCCATTTAATATAAAATCAGCAACCGATACAGGGTCGAATGTCGATCCCTTCATCTGCCTCACTACTTCTAATGGTGTGTTGCCGGCAAGTACCTTATTTTCCACCTGCGCATAATAGAGGGGGACGCTACCAGAGTGATCAGTTGTAAATCGTACTGACCCAGAGCCAAGCCTTTCGAACCAGCCGAAGGGGAGTGCTCGCTTTCGAAGGTCTTTTCTAAGCTCGTCCACATCATCATCTAATTTAGTCATTAATAAATTGATCCATATTCATCGCTAGTTTTTTTTCATCACGACTATGAGCAATATTCAGCACCCAACTGATCAACACCAAGTTCAAAACAAAACCAACGGCAGAAAACAGTGCTATAGCAATTAAATCACTATGAAATAGCATAAAGCCCAGCAGTATGGCCGAGGTCCGTCCAATCACACTAAAAATCTCGTAAAGCAGGAAGCCGCGCTGGAGAGATAACACTGGCATGGTCGCAACGCATGGCCGGTTCATGAACGCAGCCAATAACCAAAGCGCAAGCCAACGTGCATATTCCCCGGCTATCGCCCATTCCGTACCGAACGCAAAACTGAAAAGCCAAGGGCCGAACAGAATGACAAGACCGAAGGGCACGATACCGATAGCGAACAGTGCGGCGGTTGCCCGGATAATATGCTGTATAAGGTCTTCGCCTTTGTGCGCAGCTTCCGTAATCCGTGGATAAAAGACGTCAGTCACAGCCTTTCCGATGAGCGTGCTCGGCATGCCCATGACCATTTGTCCCAGTGTATAAAACCCTGCCGCAGCTGGCCCGAAGAATACCGCAAGCATCAGGATGGGCAGGCTTTGAGAAGCGGCGTTGATGAAGTTCTGTGGCGCACGATAGAGGGGAAAATCATGGTGGCGACGAGCTAGTTCCTTAAGAGAAACCGCTGCCCCTTCCTGAAGCTTGTCCGAGCTGCGCGGGTACTGACTACGGGCACCGATGAACAGCATTGCGGCGTACAATAAATGGCCAGCTGTAGCGATAACGATCAGCATGGCACCTACCGGGTTAAGCCAGCCGATACCTGATTTGGCGCTATTCAGAATGAGGGACTGTGCAACCGCGGTGCGGGCAATCACGCCAAATTCCTTTTTGCGGATCAACCACTGCTGAACAATCTGCAACCAGGCAGAAAACAGCATGGCCAGGGGAATTAAGAACAGAAACCCGGCGACTGATTCTGCGTTCAGGATGGCAATGAGCCAATCCCCCCCCAGCCAGAGTAGTCCGGTAGCCAGCAGGGCCATTGCAAACGACAGGATAATGCAGAGCCTTACCAGCCCAAGGGCATCACGGTCCTCCCTGGGCAGGACGATGGCAATGGGATAGGCCAGAGCGGCCAGTGGCGTGACCACCGCGACGATGGCCGTGAAGGTGCCCAGCAGGCCGAATGCTTCCGGGCCGTAGATGCGTGTGATGAGCGGAGCGAAGGCCATGGTGATGGCCTGGGCTCCAGCCGTACCGGAGGCAACCACCGCCACGTTGCGCGCGAATCGGCTGCGCCATACGCGGTTGAAGGCTTTGCGAGACATCAATACGACCGTGTTCATGCTACTTGGGTGCAGTTGAATAGCATGGCCGTCATCGAGTGGGCGTGGACGATTCGTTGCTGCGACCGCACCGGCGGCGTTCGCGGGGGGGTGAGCAGGGCGATGGCTTTGCGGTAGGTGCTGAGCATGGGGTGTTAGTGGTC
>NZ_JAJNAN010000026.1:0-42488 GCF_022227565.1 Ectothiorhodospira sp. 9100 | reverse complement strand
ACGGTTGTACTCCCTTCTCCCCTGAGGGGAGAAGGGCCAGACGGTTGTACTCCCTTCTCCCCTGAGGGGAGAAGGGCCGGGGATGAGGGGGAGCGGTGGGCACATTGCCATCCCCGCCCCCTGTACCGAACATGATTTTCCAGACCCAGGAGCAAGGTATGTTGATCTTTGAACTCTCCCGTCCCGGGCGTCGGGCCACCAGCCAGGCGCCCTTGGCCGCACCCGCCGCGCCGGCCGTGCCCGAGCGTTTCCGGCGGGGCAGCCGGGTGCCTTTGCCCGAGGTCTCGGAACTGGATGTGGTGCGTCATTACACGCGGCTGTCGCAGAAGAATTTCTCCATCGACACCCATTTTTATCCGCTGGGCTCGTGCACCATGAAGTACAACCCGCGGGCGAGCAACACCCTGGCCATGCTGCCGGGCTTCCTGCGTCGTCACCCCTATGCCCCGGATCAGGCGAGTCAGGGGTTCATGGCCTGCATGTATGAGTTGCAGGAGATGCTCATGGACGTGACCGGGATGAAACGGGTGTCACTTACCCCCATGGCGGGGGCGCAGGGCGAATTCGCCGGCGTGGCCATGATTCGTGCCTATCACCGGTCCCGGGGCGATGAGGCGCGCACGGAGATCATCGTCCCCGACGCCGCCCATGGCACCAACCCGGCCACGGCCACCATGTGTGGCTACACGGTACGGGAGATCCCCACTGATGCCGATGGGGATGTGAACATGGAGGCGCTGAAAGAGGCAGTGGGGCCCACCACTGCGGGCATCATGCTCACCAATCCCTCCACTGTGGGTGTGTTCGAGCGGCGCATCAAGGAGATCGCCGAGGTGGTCCATGACGCCGGCGGCCTGCTGTACTACGACGGCGCCAACCTCAATGCCATCCTGGGCAAGGTGCGTCCCGGCGATATGGGCTTTGACGTCATCCATATGAACCTGCACAAGACGTTCTCCACACCCCACGGGGGCGGCGGTCCAGGTGCCGGGGCCGTGGGCGTGAGCGAGCGCCTGCGTCCCTTCGTGCCGGTGCCGGTGGTGGACAAGCAGGGGGATGCCTACCGCTGGTTGACGGACAAGGACCTGCCCGAGAGCATCGGTCGTCTGTCTGCCTTCGCCGGTAACGCCGGTGTGCTGCTGCGGGCCTATGTGTACATGCGCTTGCTGGGTCGGGAAGGGATGCCGCGGGTGGCGGACTTCTCCACCCTGAACGCCAACTACGTGATGGCCCGTCTGAAGGAGAAGGGTTTCGACCTGGCTTTCCCGAATCGCCGCGCCACCCACGAGTTCATCGTCACCCTGCGCCGCCAGGCCAAGGAGAATGGGGTCACGGCCATGGATGTGGCCAAGCGCCTGCTGGACTACGGTTTCCATGCGCCTACCACCTACTTCCCGCTGCTGGTGCCCGAGTGCCTGCTGCTGGAGCCCACGGAGACGGAGAGCAAGGAAACCCTGGATGCCTTCGTGGAGGCCATGGGCCAGATCCTGGATGAGGCCCGCAACGATCCGGATACGGTGAAGGGTGCGCCTTATACCCAGCCCAATCGTCGGTTCGACGAAGTGCGTGCGGCCAAGGAGCTGGACGTGGCCTGGTCGGGTTCAATACGCGAGGCGTCGGTGGGCTGATGGCATACAGTGGTCACCGGGGCCTGACCCGCATGATCAAGGCCGCCGGTTATTCCTGGAAAGGCCTGCGTAGCACCTTCAAGCATGAGGCGGCCTTCCGCCAGGAGCTGATGGCCGTGCTGATCCTGATGCCCCTGGCCCTGTGGCTGGGGGACACCGGTCTGGAGCGGGCGTTGCTGCTGGGGTCTTTGTTGCTGGTGCTCATTGTCGAGTTGCTCAATAGCAGCGTGGAGGCCGCCATCGATCGTATTGGCGAAGAGCTTCATCCACTCTCGGCCCGGGCCAAGGACATGGGCTCGGCGGCGGTCTTCCTGGCCATCGCCCATGCGGTGATGGTCTGGATGCTGGTGTTGTGGGGTTGATGCTGATGTGCCGGGGATATTGATCTTTCTCAGGCGCAAGTTCCGGTCTACACTCTGTGAGGCATGTGAAGGCACCGGCGACGTATCGGTGCCCGTTTGATCACCACACAGAGGAGAACACCATGAAACGTCTCTCGGCAGCCCTTGCCACCGCCCCGCTTGTCCTGGCCATGGGATCCGTCGCCCAGGCTCAGGAATCCCCTGCCCTGAATATCAAGGTGATGACCCTGGATACGGCCTACGATCTGGCCCGGGCCACCCTGGAGGCCTGTCGCGAGGAGGGGGTGAATGTGGCGGTGACCGTGGTCGACCGTGGCGGCAACACCCAGGTGGTCCTGCGGGATACCCTGGCCATGGATATCACCCTGGCCATCAGCCGGCAGAAGGCCTACACCGCCATGTCCTTCAATGGCCCCCTTTCCGGGATGGAGGATCGTTTCACCAAGCCCTTCCAGGTGGGCAAGGTGGATGGCCTGGTGTTCTCTGCCGGCGGCCTGCCCATTCATGCCGCAGGCCGCATCATTGGCGGAGTGGGCGTCAGCGGGGCGCCTTCGGGTGAGACCGATGAGATGTGCGCCCGCGCCGGCATCGACGCCGTGCAGATGGATCTGGAGATGATGCAGTAAGGCCTCACTGAGCGAGGTGCCAGCAGGGCTCCCCGAAAGCAGGATCATTGTGGGAGCGGCCCTCGGCCGCGAACGGCGGTGTCTTCGTGTGCCTCCCTTTCGCGGTCAGGCCCGCTGCACCGGGGCTTGCGAATGTCTGCTTCCGTCCATGACTACTGGCCGTGGCCCAGGCAGTCCGTGAGACCATCGGTCAGATTCTCCAGTAATTGATAGTAGCTTTCCTCGCCCGGCGGCAGCTTCGCACCGATGGGATCCAGGATTCCAACCCGTGCACCGGTCCCCTCGGTCAGGGTTTCCACGATGGCCGGGCGGAACTGGGGTTCCGTGAGCACGCAGATGGCATCCGATCCCTGGATGCGATCCCGAAGCGCCGATATGCGTTGGGCACCGGGGCTGCGGGAAGGGTCCACCGTGATGGAGCCGGCAGGCGTCAGGCCGTAGTGTTTCTCGAAATACTGGTAGGCATCGTGAAAGACGATGAAGGGACGATCACTGATCGGGGCCAGTCGTGATTTCAGTTCCTCGTCCAGGGCCTCCAGGCGCGACAGCATGCGATCCCGATTCGCCTCGTAGCGCCCGGCATTGTCCGGGTCCGATTCCGCCAGTACCGTGGCCACGTGACGCACGATGGCGGCGCCATTGTCAGGGCTCAGCCAGATGTGAGCGTCCATATCGTGTCCATGGGCGTAATCATCCTCCGCGTGCCCGTGATCCTGATGGCCGTCGTCGCCGTGGGCATGGTCTTCACCATGATCATGGCGATGGGCTTCCCAGACGCCCCCCTCTCGGCCTGAGTGCACGGTCAGATCCGCGTCCTTGAGCAGGGTGACTTTTCGGACCGACTCTGGCAGGGTCGCGATCGGGCGCTCCAGGAAGGTTTCCAGGTGGGGCCCGACCCAGACGAGGACATCGGCGGATTGCATGTGTCGCCGATCCGATGGGCGCATGCTGTAGCTGTGCGGCGAGACGCCCGCCGGCACCAGCAGGGTGGGTTCCCCGACGCCATCCATCACGCCACTCACCAGGTTATGGATGGGCGGGATGCTTACCACCACCTGGGGGGCGGCAGAGGTCGTGACCGGCCCGATCAACAGGGCACCGAGGACAGCAGAGATCGTCAGGCGTGACAGTTTCATGTGGATTCCTCTTGTCTTTTTTCAGGCGAAACCCGGGTGTATCCGAACCTCGTCGTGGCCGTTTCTTCGGGAGCGGGTGTCAGCCGCATGGATGCGGCTGCCAAGCCTACCAAGAAAAGGGGACAGACCCCTTTTTGAGAAAAAGCAAAAAGGGGTCTGTCCCCTTTTCTTCCCCTGGGCCGCCCGGTGGCGGGGGCTTCGGTCCTCCTCGTCTACAGTGAAGACGATATACTATAACGATTCACCAGAAAACCGGATTTCATCCAGTGTTTGAACTCTTCAAGAAATCCCCGTCGGCTGCAGGCCTGCAAGGCCGCCTCCTGGAAGCCCGGGGGATCGGTCTGGAACTGAGTGGGCGGCGCATCCTGCGGGATGTGGACATGACCGTGGAGCCCGGGCGGATCACTACCATCATCGGACCCAATGGCGCCGGCAAGACCACACTGCTGCGTATCCTGCTGGGTCTGCAGGCACCCACCGAGGGCCGGTTGCTGTGTCGTCCGGGGCTGCGCATCGGCTACATGCCTCAGCGCATCGTGGTGGATGAGGTCATGCCCATCACCGTACAGCGTTTTCTGGCACTGGGTGGGCGTGCGCCCCGGGATGAGCTTCGCCGGGTACTGGGCGAGGTCGGTGTGTCGCACCTGCTGGAACAACCGGTGCAGTCGGTGTCCGGTGGCGAGATGCAGCGCATCCTCCTGGCCCGGGCGCTGCTGCGCCGTCCGCATCTGTTGGCACTGGACGAGCCCGCCCAGGGGGTGGATGTCTCGGGGCAGGGCGAGGTCTTTCAGTTGATCGCGGCCCTGCGGGATCGCTATGGCTGCGGGGTGGTGATGGTGTCCCATGAGCTGCATCTGGTGATGGAGGCGGCCGACTCGGTGGTCTGCCTGAATCAGCACGTTTGTTGCACCGGGCGTCCCGAGGCGGTGAGCCAGGATCCGGCCTATCTGCGACTGTTTGGTCATTCCATCCCGCCGGGGGTCGCGGTCTACACCCATCATCACGACCATCGTCATGATCTTCACGGTGATGTGGTCAAGGACGTGGCACCGGATCGGGAGGAATGCTGATGGATGATTTCATTCTCAGGGCCCTGTTGGGTGGGCTGGCCGTGGCCCTGGTGGCCGGCCCGCTGGGCTCCTTCGTGGTCTGGCGACGCATGGCCTATTTCGGTGATACCCTGGCTCACTCGGCCCTGCTGGGTGTGGCTCTGGGGTTTCTGATCGGCATCAGCGTGAGTCTCACGGTGATCCTGCTATGCGTCTCACTGGCCATGTTACTGGTCGTGTTGCAGCGTCAGCGTCGCCTGGCCTCGGATACGCTGCTCGGCATCCTCGCCCACAGTGCGTTGTCCCTGGGCCTGGTGGCCATCTCTTTCCTGGAGGGGGTGCGTATCGACCTGATGGCGTATCTCTTCGGCGACATCCTGGCCGTGTCCTGGAATGACCTGTGGTGGATCTTTGCCGGTGGGCTGGTGGCCCTGTTGTTGCTCCTGGCGCTGTGGCGCCCGCTGCTTGCCGTGACCGTACACGAGGACCTGGCCCGAGTGGAGGGCGTGCGGGTGAGCCTGGTGAGCATCGGCTTCATGCTGCTCATCGCCCTGGTGATCGCCGTGGCCATGAAGGTGGTGGGGATCCTGCTGATCACCTCCTTGATGATCATCCCGGCGGCAGCGGCCCGGCGCCTGTCATCCACCCCGGAACAGATGGCCTTGCTGGCCGCGGTGATCGGCTCGCTGGCGGTGGCCGGGGGGATCTGGGGGTCTCTGGAATGGGATACACCGACGGGCCCCTCCATCGTGGTAGCGGCCGCCGTGCTGTTCGCGGTGATCTTTGCCCTGCCCGGGATGGGCGCGCTGAAGCGGGTCGTGGCGCGTCGCTGAACCCCTTGCCGGGCCCGGGTGGGGTTTCTCAGCGTCCGGCCATTCCTGGGTGTTCCAGGGTGATGAACCGGTACGGCCAGGCGTTACGCTCGTCCGGTGCGTGTGCCTCACCAGAGACCTCCTGCCAGCCCTCGTCCAACTCCGGCATCCAGGTGTCCCCCTCGAATGCATGATCGATGATCGTCAGGTGCAGACGCTGGCATCGGGGGAGCAGTTGTTCGAACAACCGGGCACCACCGATGACGAAGATCTCCGGGATGTCCCCCGCGGCGTCCAGGGCCTCTTCCACTGAGCCCACCACCGTGCAGCCCTCGGCCTGAAATCCCGGATCGCGACTGAGCACGATACTGCGCCGCTGGGGCAGGGGGCGGCCGATGGATTCGCAGGTGCGGCGCCCCATGAGCAGGGTGCCACCCAGGGTGAGGCGCTTGAAATGGGCCAGGTCTGCCGGCAGATGCCAGGGCAGGCGGTTGTCGGCGCCGATGAGGCGTTGACGATCCATGGCCACCACGCAGGTGAGGATGGGTTGTTGCTGACTCATGGGGATACCGTCATATGGCGACCGGGGCCTTGATATGGGGATGGGCCTGATAGCCGTCCAGGGTGATGTCCTCGTAGCGGAAATCGAACAGTGAGGTGACCTGCGGATTCAGCACCAGCCGCGGTCGGGGGTAGGGGGCCCGGGTCAGTTGTTCCCGCGCCTGTTCCAGATGATTCAGGTACAGGTGCACATCGCCGAAGGTGTGGATGAAGTCTCCCGGCTTGAGGCCGGTGACCTGTGCCACCATATGGGTGAGCAACGCATAGGAGGCGATATTGAACGGCACCCCCAGGAAGATGTCCGCGCTGCGCTGGTACAACTGGCAGGACAGCCGCCCATCGGCCACGTAGAACTGGAACAGGCAGTGACAGGGGGCCAGGGCCATGCGGTTTGCCCGGGCATTGTCCTGGGGGGATGTACCTTCGTCCGGCAGGTCGGCCACGTTCCAGGCGTTGACGATCAGGCGTCGGGAATCGGGACGGGTGCGGATCTGTTCCAGTACCTCACTCAGTTGATCCACGTGGTGGCCGCCGGGCGTGGGCCAGGCGCGCCACTGAGCCCCGTAAATGGGTCCCAGATCCCCTTCTTCGGTGGCCCATTCATCCCAGATACGCACGCCATGCTCGCGCAGGTAGTCGATCCGGGTGTCGCCGCGCAGGAACCACAGCAGTTCATGGATGATGGATCGCAGATGCAGCTTCTTGGTGGTGATCAGGGGGAAGCCTTCCTCCAGGTTGAAGCGCATCTGATGGCCGAACAGGGAGCGGGTACCCGTACCGGTGCGGTCGGTCTTTTCCGTGCCGTGGTTCAGCAGGTATTCAAGCAGGTCCAGATAGGGTTTCATCGCTCAGCCCTTTGCCTTGGCGCCGCTGCTGGCCTGGCCGCGTCCCCGGTAGGCCCAGGCCATGATGGCGATGCCGGCCAGGATCATGGGCAGGCTGAGCAGTTGGCCCATGGTGACCCAGCCAAAGGCCAGGTAGCCGATATGGGCATCGGGTTCGCGCACGAATTCCACCAGGAAGCGGAACAGGCCATAGAAGATCAGGAACAGCCCCGAGACCGCACCCACCGGGCGCCAGCGCCGGGCAAAGAACCAGAGGATGAGGAACAGGACAACGCCCTCCAGGACGGCCTGGTAGAGCTGTGAGGGGTGGCGGGGCAACATGTCCACTGCGGGAAAGATCATGGACCAGGGCAACTCCGCCGGTTTGCCCCAGAGTTCGCCATTGATCCAGTTGCCGATGCGTCCAGCCCCCAGGCCGACAGGAATCAGCGGGGCCACGAAGTCAGTGAGCTGGAAGAAGGAAACCCCCAGATGACGGGCAAACAGGGCGCTGGCGACGAGCACGCCGATCAACCCCCCATGGAAACTCATGCCCCCCTCCCAGAGGCGCAGTAGGAGCAGCGGATCGCTGGCGAAGGCTTCCAGGTTGTAGAAAAGCACGTAGCCCAGTCGGCCACCGATGATGACACCGACCACACCGTAGAAGAGCAGGTCGCTCAACTGGGTGGCATTGAGTGGACTCCAGGGCTGACGTACCTGGATCAGCCCCAGGATCCAGAACGCGGCAAAACCCACCAGATACATCAGGCCGTACCAGTGGATATCCAGTGGCCCGAGGCTGATGGCAACGGGGTCGATGAAGGGATGCGTGGGGTACATGGGCAGGGGGACTTTCGTTGGCCTCTGGGCAGGCAGATCTTAACAGCATCCTGCCCGGCTATAAATCGGCCCTCGCCGCGAGGGGGTCGTTTGTGTGCGCGAAAAAAGGGGACAGACCCCTTTTCCGTTTCCCTCGTCCGTAGGGGCGCTTCGCGAAGCGCCCGGCCGGGGCAACTAAAAAAGGGGGCTGTCCCCTTTTCCAGGGTTTTGGCATCGGGGTGGGCACCTTGGCGGGGCCATGCCTCCGTCCGCGGGACGCCGTGAATACGTCCCTGTAGGCTTGACCGTCGCATCCATGCGACGAACACCCGCTCCCGGAGGCATGGCCCCGCCAAGGTTCGGACCTCTTTGGGGCTTCGCCATTGCTCAAAAAAGGGGTCTGTCCCCTTTTCCCCGGCCGGGGCATCGGGCACATCCTCGCCCACCCTTTGGCCATTGGCGGTCGGGCATTTTCGACCGGGCCGTTCTCGAACGGCCACCTACGGATCCTCTGCCTGGGTGAGGGCGGGCCGCTAGGGTTTCAGCGCGGACTCGCCGAGCAGGGTGTCGTGTTGGTCTTTGACCTGGAGGGACTCCATGGGGCGGCGTTCCATGACCAGGAGCAGGCAGGGGCTGCTCAGGGCCTGGGCGACGATGGCATCCGCGGGTGGCTCCCGGTTCAGCACCTGTAGACGACCCACCTGATTGAGGATGCGCACCGAGCTGTCGGCCAGCTCCAGGCTGTAGCCCAGGGTGGGCTTTTGGCCCTGGTGGATCAGGATCAACCGTTCATCATCGAAGTCGGGTCGGGCATTATTCTCGACGCGCAAGCCGGTATGGTCCAGCGCCTGTTGCAGGGCGGTGGCATCCCGGAGGATGTGGACGCGGGGGGTGGCTTCGTCATGGCCGCAATGGGCGCCGGAGGCGAGCACGCGGACCTGGGCGGCCTGGGAGGCGTTCTCGGGTAGGGCGCCGGGGCAGCCCCCCAGGGCGGGCAGGATGGCGACGCAGGCGGTGAGCAGCAGTGTCTGGCGGATGTAGGTCATGGTTGCCCTCGGGACAGTGGCTTTGAAGCCGGTCTCCTTAGTACGATTCAGTATAAACCCTCACTGAAGCACTGCCCATGAGACTGATTCGACGACTCTATCGCATCCTGCTGCTCCTGCCCCATGTGCTGCTGGGGGTCCTGATCACCCTGGCACTGGGGCGGCCGGATGAGTCCGGTTTGCCCCGACCACGGTTTCGCCGCGCGATCCTGCTGTGGTATCGGATTTTCTGCTGGATTGTCGGACTGCGGATTCATGTGCAGGGTGAGCCAACGTCGCAGACCGTGCTGTCGGTCTCCAATCACGTTTCCTGGCTGGATATTCCGGTGCTGGGGGCCTATGTGCCCGCTGGGTTCCTCTCCAAGTCGGAGGTGCGTCATTGGCCGGTGATCGGCTGGCTGGCGCAGCGCAATGGGACGGTCTTCATTCGTCGTGGGGAGCATGGGGCGGCAAATCAGGTGACGGACCAGATGGCGGACCACCTGAAGGCGGGGGGGAGTGTGCACGTCTTTCCGGAAGGCACCACCACCCGCGGCGAGTCGGTGCGCCGGTTTCATCATCGCCTGTTCTCCGCCGCCCAGCGCGCCCAGTGTCCGGTGCAGCCGGTAGGGCTGTACTACCGTGCCCTGTCGGATGGCAGCCAGTCGCCGGCGCCCTTCGTGAACAATGACACGCTGGTGCCGCATACCTGGCGCGTGCTGGCGGAGCCACACCTGGATGTGGACCTGGTCTTCAAGCCACCGATCCCGGTGGAGGATGTGGATCGCCGCACCCTGGCCCGCACCGCCGAGCAGGGGGTGGCTGAGGTGGTGGCAGCCGGTCAGGAGGCGTTGTCTCGTTCTTGAGTCAGGTCAGGCAGCCCCTGGGCCCCCCCTGGGATGGGGTTATCCCGGGGGCTGGTGCGTGGGGCAACGCCACTGGGTGATTTCCGGTTCAGGGGCGTCCAGGCGGGCCAGGGTCATCTTTCCGCCCCAGATGCAGCCGGTGTCCAGTGAGAGCACGTTGTGCTCGAACCGGTAGCCCAGCGTGGACCAGTGGCCCACCACCAGACGGTGATCCTGGGTCCGGCGGTCCTCCATGGCATGCCAGGGGATCAGGTGCGGCGGATGCTGGCCCGGAGCCGCTTTGCAGTTCATGTCCAGTCGCCCGTCCCGGGTGCAGTAGCGCATCCGGGTGAAGCTGTTGGTGATGAACCTAAGCCGCGACCAGCCGGTGAGGGTGGGGGCCCAGCGATCCGGTTGGTCGCCATACATGCGCTGCAGTAGCTGGGTATGCCCCGGTCCTCGTAAGACCTGGTGAAACTCATCGGCGCAGGCCAGGGCCGTCTCCAGATCCCATTGTGGTGGCAGACCGGCATGCACCATGGTCCAGCCCGCTGCGGCGTCGTGATGGAGGATGGGCCTGTGCCGTAGCCACTCCATCAGTTCCTCTCGATCGGGGCTGTCCAGAATGGCCTGGACGGTGTCCTTGCGCCGGGGTTTGTGGAGGCCGGCATGAATGGCCAGCAGGTGCAGGTCATGATTGCCCAGAACGGCCACGGCCGCATCGCCCAGATCACGCACGAAGCGCAGACACCCCAGAGACTCAGGCCCCCGGTTGACCAGATCGCCCACCAGCCACAGCCGGTCCCGGGCCGGGTCAAAGCAGACCCGGTCCAGGAGTCGTTTCAGAGGATCAAGGCAGCCCTGCAGGTCGCCAACGGCATATAGCGCCATCAGGAGGCCGGGTTGTCCTGGGTGGGGGCGGCTTCAGCTGATGGCTCGGGGCTGGTCGCCTGAGTAACGGGCTTTTCCAGGGTGATGTGCCGGAACCAGCCACGCATCATGGCCGGGCTGTCTTCCAGAATCTTGAGTTCCTGACGCTTTTTCATCAGGGATTCGAAGACCACGTCGGTGCGAGAGGCCAGTGGGCCGGATACCAGGCCCACCAGGCGTCGGAAGGGGGCGCTCTCGCCGGGCTTGAGGAACTTGTCCATGACCAGGATGCGCCCGCCGGGCTTGAGCACCCGGGAGGCCTCGGCCAGCGCCAGATGCGGTTTGGGGACCACAGCCAGGATGGTGTGCAGGATCACCACATCGAAGCGCTCATCTTCATAAGGCAGGTCCATGGCATTGCCCTGGCGCATGTCGATGGAAAGGTTCAGGGTAGCAGCGCGCTCCTCGGCTTTTTTCAGCATCGCGGGTGTCAGGTCAAGGCCATGGTAATCAGCCCCCTGGGGTAGGTGGGGTAGATCCAGGCCTGTACCCAATCCGACGATCAGGATGGATTGCCCCTCGACATTGCCCAGCCTTTCCAGGCTGCGTTCTCTGGCATGGCGAGTGGGTTTTTCAACAAAACGATCGTAGATGGGGGCCCAGAGTGTGTATGGAATGCGCATACGGATTGCCTGTGGTTGGGGGTTGACCTTGCCGATTGTAGTCCCCGTGAATTCCCCTGTCTAAAGCAGGGTCAAGGGCCTCAGTGCAGCACGCGAGGCACCGACAGGGTGAAGGAGGGGATGGGGGCATCAAACTCCACGCCATCGTCTCCGATCATCCGGTAACTGCCCTGCATGGTACCTACCGGCGTCTCGATCATGGCGCCGCTGGTGTATTTGAAGCCCTGACCGGGTTGCAGGTGGGGCTGCTCACCCACGACGCCCTCGCCGCGCACCTCCTGCACCTTGCCGTTGGAGTCGTGGATGACCCAGTGACGGCTGACAAGCTTGGCGGGCTGCGGGCCCTGGTTGTGGATGGTCACGGTGTAGGCGAAGACAAAGCGCCCGTGCATGGGGTCGGACTGGGATTCCACATAGGTGCTTTGCACATCGACGCGGATCGGGTGTTCGCTGCTTGCCGGCATGGTACGGAGATGCCTCCAGCCTGGATTGGGGGATACCTCAAGGTATCATAAAAAAAGCCGCCATCCGCGTGTGCGGACGGCGGCCATGGGTCCGGCCGGGGAGGGTGTCCGTCAGACCACTTCGTTCAGGGTGCTCCGAGCCTCCTGGGCCTGAGGAGCAGCAACGTCGACAGCCCGCTCCAGGCGGTCCTCCAGTCGCTGCTGCAAGGCCGCCTGTTCGCTGTCGGGTCGACCAGCGGGGTTATCCTGGCCCTGTTGGCTGGTCTGGACCTCATTCAACTGCCCCTGAGGTGCCTCGTTGGCGGGCGCCGGGTTCAAGCTGCCTGCATCCACCGCAGCCCCCTGCGGGGCATCGCTGCCTTCTCGAGCCACCTGTAGGCGCGCCTCAGCGGCCAGGGCCGCATCGTCCCGCGCTGCTGCTGCCTGGCTGCCTTCGTCCTGGGCATTCTGGGGGGCGTTCTGGCCGGGATTGGGGTTGCTCTGCTGGGTTTCCTGAGCATCCGAGACAGGACGGGCGGTCTCCATTTCCACGGCGGTCCCTCCACCTCCCAGGCGATCCGTGGGGGTCGGCATCACCGGATTGGTGGTGGCGGGCATCACCGGGTTGAATGCGGGCATATTGACGTTCATGGTTTCCACCTTTTGCCTAGACCTTCATATCAATCAATGTGCCAAGCATCTGGTTTTCCGTTTGCAGAACCTTGGCTGAAGCTTCCACTTGATTGGCATTCATGCGCTGCTCCACCAGCGGCTGCTCGATGCCGCGAGTGCCCTGGCCGCCCAGTGCGGCAGCACTGGCGATCTCGACCGCGTTACCGCGCAGACCCTGCATGCCAGCCTGAATGCCCGTCAGGGCGTAACTTGATGTGATTGAGACGGTCATGGCCTCCTCGTAAGAATGTCGCTTACTACCAAGTATAGAAGATACAGGGCGCCCATGCAGTCCGTCCGCCGGCAGGGCGGTGCCGTTGGAGCGTCACGTCTACCCGGGCGCCTGTTTCTATGACCTGGATAGATCCCCTGCGTTCCCTGTTTGGGGGTGATAACCTTGCGCTTACCGTTTTCTGTCTCCACTTTTCCAGTTGACCCCACCATGCTTAGAAAAACCCTGATTTTCCTGGTTCTGGCCATTCCTTTTTTTGGCCTGTCACTATTGTTGACGGGGCCACCGCCCCAGCCCCACGAGGATGAGTTGCCCTGGAATGTGGAGGTTCTGGAAGACGGCAAGTCGCGGGTGTTCGGTGTCACCCTGGAGCAGACACCGCTCCAGGTGTTGCGCGAGCGCCTGAAGCTGTTCCCGAGTCTGGCGCTGTTTGTTTCCCCCGACGGGGACCGGCGACTGGAGGCCTATTTTGGTTCGGTGAAGCTGGGGCCGTTCGAGACCAATCTGCTGGCGCGCCTCAAGGTGGATGAGGGCACCCTGGACGCCATGGCTGCGCGTTCCGTGAATGACAAGCCCATGCCCAGCGGTGCGCGTCGACTGACGCTCTCGGAGCAGGATACCCGCCGGGCCCTGGATCTGCCGGTGGCTGAGCTGTCCTATGTGCCACGTGCCCGGTATGACGAGGAGACCGTGCTGGAGCGCTTTGGTCGGGAGCCTCAGAAGCTGACCATGGATGACGGGCGCCAGTATTTCCTGTACCCCGAGTCTGGGGTGGCCATCCTGCTGACGCCCGGTGGACGGGATACCCTGCATTTTGTTTCGCCTCGGCATTTCGATGCCTTGCGGGCGCGCATCGAAGAGGGTGAATCCCTGCAAAGGCCCCTGCCGTGACCGACGGAACCCGGTCCAGGGCGGGGGCCCGTTTCTGGGAGGCACTGAGCCTGGAGGCGATGGACACACGGCAGTGGGAGGCCTTGTGTGATGGTTGTGGGCGCTGTTGTCTGCACAAGCTCCAGGACGAGGACACGGACGAGATCTACTACACGGATGTGGCCTGCCGCCTGCTGGATGGGCACTCGTGCCGTTGCGGAGATTATGATCATCGGGCCCGTGAGGTTCCCGATTGTGTCTCGCTCACGGCCAGGGAGGTGAAGCAGATCCCCTGGTTGCCGCGGACCTGCGCCTACCGGCTGCTGGCAGAGGGGCAACCCCTGCCCCAGTGGCATCCCCTGATCACCGGAGATCCTGACAGTGTGCATGCCGCCGGGATCTCGGTACGAGGGCGCATCGTGGACGAAGAGGCCATGACCGGTGATTGGGAAGATCACATCGTTGATTGGCCAGCCTGAGCCAATGGCTCAGGCGTTGCTGAAGCGTTTTGGCCCGTAGCCATCCTTTCCGCTCAGGTAGTGGCGCAGCCGCTGTGGGAAGTCGTCGGGTACCGAGCCGGTAACGGCATCCAGGCCGAGCAACTGATCGCCCCAGGCCTTGATGCGGGGGAACTCATCCTCATCGAACAGCGGGGTACTGGCATTCATCAGGCGGTAACGCATCAACAGCGGGGCAAAGGCGGCGTCCACCAGGGAGAAGTCCGCGCCGTTGAACCAGGGCCCCTGGCCCAGTTGCGCCTCGAGGCGGTGCAGTCCGGCGAGGGCCGAGGCCAGGTGGTCTTCCATGTCCTGCTCGGTCTCGGCCGTCATGATCCGGTACTGGTCAATGATGGCCGTGGAGCCAAACTCGATCCAGGCGCGGTTGAAGGCCAGGGTGAGGGGGTCGGCGGGTTTGAGGGTGGGTGGAGTGATGTCATCCACATACTCGTTGATCACGGCCGACTCGAATAAATGGGTGTTGCCATCCACTTCCAGCACCGGCACCTTGCCGGTAGGCGATACCCGCGAGAACCAGGCGGGTGGATTTTCCAGGTCGATGTACTCGATCTCATAAGGCGCCTTTTTGTACCGCAGGGTGATGACACTGCGTTGCACGAAGGGGCAAAGGTCGAAGCTGATGAGTTTCAGTGGCATGGGTATCAAGGATGTGGGCCTGGTGTGAGAGTCTAGCAGTCCGAAAGGGGGAACCATGAACGAACCCGCGACATCCGTGCGTCTGGATAAATGGCTCTGGGCCGCACGATTTTTCAAGACCCGTTCCCTGGCGGCCGAAGCGGTCAGTGGCGGACGGGTGCATGTGAACGGGGACCGCGTAAAACCCTCCCGGGGGGTGCGGGTGGGGGATCGGTTGCGGATCAACCGCTCGGGTGAGAGTTGGGTTGTGGATGTGCTGGGCCTCAATGACAAGCGTCGCCCGGCTGCCGAGGCTCGGGAATTGTATGAGGAAACCCCGGAGGGGCAGGCCGCCCGGGAGAAGGAAGCCGAGGCTCGGCGTCTGGCCCGCCTGGCCACGCCCCATACCGATCATCGCCCGGACCGCCGGGATCGTCGTCATATCCGCCGTTTCATCGGCAAGGATTGAAGTCCCCATGCCCAGACCCGTGACACCCCTGATTGCCGCCGATCTGATCATCCGTCGTCATGAAGACGAGGATGGCCGCATCCTATTGATCGAGCGTCTTCATCCACCCCATGGATGGGCCTTGCCCGGAGGCTTTGTGGATGTAGGGGAGACCGTGGAGCAGGCAGCCGTCCGCGAGGCGCTGGAAGAGACACGCCTTGAGGTCAGTCTGGAGGGATTGCTGGGGCTGTATTCGGATCCCGGGCGGGATCCCAGGGGGCATACGGTCAGTGCCGTCTATCTGGCCAGTGCCCGGGGTGAGCCCCAGGCAGCCGATGACGCAGCAGCCGTCAGGTGGGTGGACCCAGCGGCACCGGGGGTGCCGCTGGCCTTCGATCATGCTCGTATCCTGGCCGATTATCTGGACCAGCGAGCCTCCTGAGCGGTGGGTCGGTGGCATGGGCATGGCCCAAGCCACCGATCAAGGGCCTTTGCCTGCTTACTTCTCGGTGCGCTCGTTCACCCACTTGCCGATGGCTGGGGGCACCATCTTCTGGGCCTTGCCACTCACGTAGATGCCGATGTGGCCACCGGGGAAGGAGAGCTCGGTGTAGTCCTTGGTGCCCAGCTTCTTGCCCATGGCCTTGGAGGCGTCGGGTGGCACCAGGTGATCCTGCTCGGCAAAGATGTTCAGCACCGGCATGGTCACGTTGGACAGGTCCACCTCGTGATCGCCAATGTGCAGACCACCGTTCATCAGCTTGTTCTGCTGGTAGAAGTCCTTGATGAACTGTCGGTAGGTCTCGCCAGCCTGGTCGGGGCTGTCGAAAATCCACTTTTCCATGCGCAGGAAGTTGTCCAGCTTGTCCTTGTCCTGCAGCACTTCGACCATGTCCAGGTACTTCTGGCCCATGAGCTGATAGGGCTTGAGGTTGAGGAAGGTCCAGTTGAGCAGTTCACCCGGAATGTTCCCCATGGTATCCACCAGGGTATCCACGTCCACATGCTTGACCCAGTGGGAGAGGATGTTGTCCGGCGTATGGAAGTCCACCGGGGTCACCATGGTGATCAGGTTCTGCACCTTCTCCGGGTTCATGGCGCTGTAGCACAGGCTGAAGGTGCCCCCCTGGCAGATGCCCAGCAGGTTGACCTTGTCCACGCCATGGCGCCAGCGGATCTCGTCCACGCAACGGTCCACATAGCCGTTGATATAGTCGTCCATGGTCAGGAACCGGTCGGCGCGGTCGGGATAGCCCCAGTCGATCAGGTACACGTCCATGCCTGCGTCCAGCAGGCCTTGAACCGTGGAGCGGTTCTCCTGCAGATCGGTCATGTAGGGGCGGTTCACCAGCGCGTAGACAATCAGCACCGGCACGGGGTTCTGGACTGCCGAGGTGGAAGGCTGGAAGCGGTACAGGGTCAGCTTGTCCTCGCGATAGACGGCTTCCTTGGGCGTCACGCCACTGGGGATGTCGTCAGCGTCGGCCAGGTTCTGCAGGCCAGTGGTGAGTTTCTTCTGGAATGTGGAAATCTCATCCATCACCTGATCGGGGCGGATCTGAATCGGGATCATGTCCTGTCTCTCCTTCAGTTCTTGGGCTCGTCAGCCTTTTTGGCGGCGCCCGCATTCGGGGTCTTCGCGGCGGAGGATGCGTTGCTGGTGGTGTTGCTGGCGCTGCCTGCGCTGGAACCACCTGCACTGGTGCTGTCCGCCTTGGCCGAGGACTGCGTGCTGGCGGCCTTGTTCTGGGTGCCGGTGCTACCCGACTTGGGGGTGCTGGACCGGGTCGACGAGGTCTTGCGGCTGGGGGTGGCCTTGGCCTTTTCCTTTTTGTCTTCCTGCTGAAGTTCGCGCAGGGCCGCTTTGATCTGATGCATCTCGCGGCGGCTCTCCTGCAGGCGACGGTGCAGCGTATTCACTTCGCGGCGGGTGGGCATGTTGAGGCTTTCGGTCACCTCGTCCATGAGGCGGGTGCCCTGGCGCTTCACCGCCATCAGGCTGTTGACCATGTCGCCGTAAACCTTGGCATATTCCTCGGACATGACGAACTCGCCATAGACCTCCTCGGAGACATCCACCCACTCATCGTACAGGCCGCGCATGGAGGTGATGGGCGTGTCCTGGCGACCGGCGTCGTCGAGGCGAGCACGGAAGCGATCCACCGAGTCCAGACCCACCTTGGCGAATGCCTGCTGGTACTGTTGCATGGCCTGCTGGTACTCCATCATCAGCTTGGCCAGGTTCTGGTACTGCTCCTGCGATTCGCGGGTGTAGCCCACGCCCGGCACGGAGAGGAAGCGGTCCATTTGTTCCTGTACCACATCGCCGTAGGGCGGACGGGCCGCGGGGCGCAGGGCCTGCATGAAGTCGCCTGGCATGGGCATGAAACTGGAACCGGCGCGGCTCCAGGTGTCCATGGGCATCTGCCAGAAGGGGTTGATGCTCTTGCCAGGCATCTGGCCCAGACCCATGTTCTTGAAGGCGTTGGTCATCTGGTCCAGCCACTGGGTGACGGCCTGACCGGCATCCGCCTGGCCATTGGTGCCCTTGTAGAAGTTCTCCGCCATGGCGAAGTAGTTGCGGCCCATCTGCATCATCTGATCCATCATCTGATTGTTGCCGCCAGGCAGGCCCTGGGAGGCGGCCTGCCACCATTGATCGAGCCCCTGTGGCCAACTGGGCGCGTTGCTCTGGCCGCCCATCGCCTTGCGGCTCATGTCCAGCCAGGCGTCCCAGTACTTGCGCTGGGCATCCAGCCATTCATCGGGAGCAAAAGGGTTCGAATCAGCCATTCAGTCTTCTCCTGTGGATCCTGTCATCACCGGGAGGGCCCCGGTGGGTCGGGTTTGCGAGTGTATAAAGCCATTGCTCGGTTATTAAGCATAACGGCAAAAGCCAGGAACCCAACGCTTACCCGGCTTGATGGGTCAAGATTAGCATACTGGTTGTGCACTGCAACAATGCTGCGGGTATCCATCGTGGGTTCATTGGTCACGCGTGTCCTGGTTCTGGTATAAACAAGCTGTTGTGCACGACAACATTGTAGATGTTCACCCCGACGGTGTGTGTCGTGTGACGAATTTTTCGATAACGATTCCAAAGCAGGAGGATTTATGGCTGATTCCACGGTCATCGTCAGTGCCGGCCGCACCCCCGTCGGTACCTTCAACGGCTCACTGGCGAAGATTCCCGCTTCCACCCTGGGAGCCCTGGTCATCAAGGGGCTGCTGGAACGCTCGGGGATGTCCCCCGAACAGGTCGACGAAATCATCCTGGGGCAGGTGCTCCAGGCTGGCGTGGGCCAGAACGCCGCCCGCCAGGCGGCCGTGGAGGCAGGCATTCCCTATACCTCGCCAGCCATGACCATCAACAAGGTCTGCGGTAGCGGCCTCAAGTCGGTTCAGTTGGCCTGGCAGGCCATTCGCTGTGGTGATGCCGGTGTGGTGATCGCAGGCGGGCAGGAGAACATGAGCGCCGCGCCTCACGTGCTCCCCAACTCCCGTCAGGGCACCAAGATGGGTGACTGGAAGATGGTGGACACCATGATCCGCGACGGTCTGTGGTGCGCCTTCAATGACTATCACATGGGCACCACCGCCGAAAATGTGGCGACCGAGTTCAAGATCAGCCGCGAAGAGCAGGACGCCTTTGCCGCCCAGTCGCAACAGCGAGCCGAGGCGGCCCAGAAGGCCGGTCACTTCAAGGATGAGATCATTCCCGTGGAAGTGCCCGGTCGCAAGAAGGGCGAATTCACGGTTTTCGATACCGACGAATTCCCCCGGCATGGCACCACTGCAGAGGGTCTGGGCCGGTTGCGCTCCGCCTTCAGTCGTGACGGTACCGTGACCGCCGGCAATGCCTCCGGCATCAACGACGGCGCCGCAGCCGTGATCGTGATGCCCGAGTCCAGGGCGCGTGAACTGGGTCTGACCCCATTGGCACGCATCGTGTCGTTCTCTTCGGCGGGCGTGGATCCGGCCATCATGGGGACCGGCCCCATCCCGGCGGCCACCCAGTGTCTGGAAAAGGCTGGCTGGAAGCCCGGAGACCTGGACATGGTGGAGGCCAACGAGGCCTTTGCGGCCCAGGCCATCGCTGTGAACAAGTCCCTGGGTTGGGATCTGTCCAAGGTGAATGTCAGTGGTGGTGCCATTGCCATTGGCCACCCCATCGGCGCCTCGGGTGCCCGTGTGCTGGTCACCCTGTTGCATGGCATGAAGCGCACGGGGGCCCAGAAGGGGCTGGCAACCCTCTGCATCGGTGGTGGACAGGGCGTGGCGCTGGCGGTGGAGAGCGTCTGATCCGGCTCCTGCCGACAACATCACTACAAGGGCGCCTGGCCGCCACGACGGGCGGCACCTCCGGGGGCCGCCCGTTAATGTGTTTTGCAAAACCAATCTGTAGATGGGAGAAACGGGTGAACGAGCCGCGAATAGTCAAGAAGTACCCTAACCGGCGCCTGTACGATACGGAAGAGAGTCGTTATGTCACCCTGGCCGACGTGCAGCAGCTGGTGCGGCGCGGGGTCGAGGTGAAGGTGATTGATAGCCAGTCGGGCAACGACATCACCCGGGGCATCCTGATCCAGATCATCACGGAGCAGGAGACCGGAGGGGAGCCCCTGTTCACCACGGAGATGCTGGTCCGTTTCATTCGTTTTTACGACGAGGCCGTGCACGACGCCTTTTCCAACTACCTGGATCACAGTCTCAAGTTCTTCGCCGATCAGCAGCGAGAGTTCAACGAGCGGATGCGTGATGTCCTGGGTGGGCGGGCGGCCTGGGACATGGCTGAAATGACGCGCCGCAACCTGGAATTCTGGCAGGACATGCAGGGGCAGTTCTTCAAGGCAACCGTTTTCAACGGAGAGGAGGATTCGCCTTCTGGCAAGTCGTCCACCCAGAGCCACGGCAAGGAGATGCCGAGCGGCGACAAAGGGGGGAAGTCCCCGGGCTCGGATCGTAAGAAGTAGTTCTCAAAACGCGTGCTGGAGCCGGGGGTCGGGCTTGACGCGAGGGGGAAGTGAGGTTATACGTTGCACTGCAGCAATGCCGCGGTGCAGCAAAGGCGGCCCGCGTCCCTTTCAGCAAACAGGAGGCTTATCTCATGAATGAAATGTTCGAAACCTTCAGCAAGGCCAACCAGTCCGTGTTCGATACCCTGTGCAAGGTGAACGAGATCAATCAGAAGGCCATGGAAAAGCTGCTGTCCCAGCAACTGGACTTGACCACGGCCATGGTCGATGTGAGCATGAAGAACATTGAACTGGTCTCCAAGGCCAAGGGCTACCAGGAACTCCTGAGTGGCCAGGCCGATCTGGCTCGCGATTGCAGCCAGACCCTGATGACCAGCTACAAGCAGGGTCACGATGTCCTCAACGAGGCACGTGAGTCCATGACCAAGCTGATGGACGAGTCCGTGAAGTCCGCTGAAGAGACCGTCAAGCAGGCCACGAGCATCAAGAAGGCTGCCTGAGCACGGTGACCGTCAGCCTTGATGGCCATAACCCCAAAGCCTAGGAGCCTGAAATCGTGAGCAAACGAGTAGCGTTAGTGACCGGCGGTACCGGTGGTATCGGTGGCGAGATCTGCAAGAAGCTGGCCCAGCAGGGCCACAAGGTCGTGGCCAACTACCTGCCTGCCCTGAAGGACGAGGCGGAAGCCTGGCAGAAGCAGATGAAGGATGAAGGGTTCGAGATGGATATCGCCTCTGGCGACGTGTCCTCCTTCGAATCCTGTGCCGAGATGGTCAAGGATGTGGAGTCCCGCGTCGGCCCCATCGATATCCTGGTCAATTGTGCCGGTATCACCCGGGACAAGACTCTGCGCAAGATGGAAGAGAAGCAGTGGACGGACGTCATCAACATCAATCTGAACAGCGTCTTCAACACGACGCGTCAGGTGGTGGAAGGGATGACCTCCCGCGGCTTTGGCCGCATCGTCAACATCTCTTCCGTCAATGGTCAGAAGGGCCAGTTCGGTCAGGCCAACTACTCGGCCGCGAAGGCAGGCATGCACGGCTTTACCATGGCCGTGGCTCAGGAGACCGCTGCCAAGGGCGTGACCGTGAATACCGTGTCCCCCGGCTATACCGCCACGGCCATGACCGAAGCCATGCCCGAGGATGTGCGCAATGCCATCGTCGCGCAGGTTCCGGCGGGCCGCATGGGCAGCACCAAGGACATCGCCTTCGCGGTGGCCATGCTGTGTGACGAGGATGCTGGCTACATCACGGGTGCCAACCTCCCCGTGAACGGCGGTCTGTTCACGTCCTTCTAAGCCATTCCCGGTGGGCGCCCTGGGCGCTTGTCGGTCAGGCTGTTCCGCAACGGGCCCCTCTTCAGGGGCCCGTTGTCTGTGCGTCTTTGTTTCCTCCCTGACGCCTCTTTATCCGCAAATCATATTTCAAAAAAGTGAAAGTCGTCTGATAAAAAAGCATTGGTCCCGCTTGATTTGCTGATCATTATTCTCATGCACGCACCGATGGTGTTATTCTCCTGCGTGCTTTGGGGGTTTCCGGATGGCAGCCGCTCAGGGCAATCAATTCGACTGCTGGAAGTGGACCCCAGGCGGTTGATTCCAAGAACAATGGGGGCACCATGCCGTTTGCCAAATCGCGTCTGAAGGCGCCCAGCTTCAAGATCGTCATGGCCGCGGTGGCCGTTGGCCTCATCATCACCGGGATATATCCCAAGATCCTCTCCGGTTTTGGCATGGACGAGGGGGATTCCTCCGCGCGAATGGTCCAATCCCTGGCCCTGCCTGTGGAGGGTGCAGACGCCAGTGCGCACACTCAGGTGGCCATGGCGCGTTCTTCCCGGGGTCCGGCTGACCCGCCCGGGTCCTCCGGTTCCCTGGAAAACCCCGCCCTCGCCCAGCAGGCGGCCATGATCCAGGAGGATGATATCCGCACGGCGCTGGATGCACCGGAGAACCCCACCTCGTACGAGTCCTTTGAACTGGAAGACACCGAAGTTGCCCGCCCGGAATGGAATGAGTACACGCTCAGGCGCGGGGACCGGCTCTCCGCACTGTGGGCGAACGACTGGGATCTGCCCCGGGCCACCCTGTATCGACTACTGAATGACCGGGATAATGCGCGCGTCCTGAATCGGGTGCGCGATGGCCAGCGCGTAGAGTGGCAAACCGATGAAGAGGGTTACCTCACCCGCCTGCGCATATGGACATCCCGTACCGAGGGAACCGAGTGGCAGCGGGAGGAGGATGGCTGGGACTTCACCCGAAAGACAGTCGAAAACCAGGGCGAGATCAGTCATCTGGTGATCACCGCTCAGGTGGATGGCAGTATCTCCGCCGCGCTCGCCCAGCGACAGGAGCTCTCCGGGCGGGCCGCCGGCGCACTGGCCGTGTTGCTGGACCGACACCTGCCGGTGCGGGCGCGTGCCCGCACCGGCGACAGCTTCACCCTGCTGGTGGAACAGGAGACCCTGCCGGGTGAGGATGAGCCTTACCATCTGCGCTTGCTGGCCTTTGACTACCGGGGGGAGCACTTGAGCGCCACCGCCGCCCGGCATGCCAATGGCCGCTTCTACACCCCGGATGGCGAGGGTCTGTTGCCGCCGTTTGATCGGCGTCCCTTTGCGGGCCATTATCGCATCAGTTCTCCCTTCGATACCCGTCGGCGGCACCCGATCACGGGTCGGGTGGCACCCCACCACGGTACCGACTTCGCCATGCCCATCGGTACGCTCATCCAGGCCCCGGCAGACGGTCGTGTCACACGTGTTGACAGTCACCCCCTGGCAGGGCGTTTTTTGGTCATTGAGCACGGACAGGGGTACACCACCCGCTACCTGCACCTGAGCCGTGCATTGGTGCGTCCGGGGCAGACGGTGGAGCGTGGCGATCGCATTGCCCTCTCTGGCAATACCGGCCGGAGCACTGGCCCGCATCTGCATTATGAGTTGCACGTCAGCGGTCGCCCGGTGGACGCCATGCGCGCCGAACTGCCAGAAAGTGATTCACTGGCCGGGGAAGAACTCGAGCGTTTCAAGGAGATCAGCAGCGCCTTGCTGGCTGAGGTGAAGCAATCCGGTGAAACGCGCCGCGTGGCCATGTCTCCCTTCTCCGATATGGCGATGTAATCCGCGCGTGGGCGCTTGACACTCCTGCCTTGTCAATCCTATCGTCTCGACAGGGGGTTTCGCGGAGGGCGGAATGCTCCACCACCGCGGAGCCCCAGGGTTCAATTCAAACCTGACTGGAGGGACGCCGGATGAGTGAACGTGACGAGTGGATTCAGAAGATGCAGGCCAAGCTGGATGAATGGCAGGCCGAGATCGACAAGTTATCCGCCAAGGCCGAGCAGGCCGAGGCGGATGCCAAGATGAAGTACCAGGAACAGATCCAGGAGCTCAAGAAGCAGCAGGAAGAGGGCAAACAAAAAATGCGTGAGATGCAGGATGCCAGCGAGGATGCCTGGGATCGCATGCGGGAGGGCATGGAGTCGGCCTGGGAGAGCATGAGTCAGGCCTTCAAGGATGCGATGAACCGCTTCAAGTAAGAGGATTTTCTCACCCTCCCCCCCTCACCCCAGCCCCTCTCCCGCCAGCGGGAGAGGGGTTGAACGACTCCGCCCCTGAATCCAGATACGGCCTCTCCCTTCCCCCCTTGGGCTAGATACGGTCTCTCCCTTCTCCCCTTGGGGGAAAAGGGTCGGGGATGAGGGGACGGCGGGCACTGCGCCCACCATCAGCTCGCTTCACCCCGCTTGCGATCCCGCCGTTCCTCGCGCCAGGTGGCAGCATCGTTCAGCAGCTTGTAGAACAAAGGTACGAACAGCAAGGCCAGGGTGCTGGCGCCGATCATGCCACCCACGGCTACGGTGCCAATCTCCTGACGGCTTGCCGCGCCGGCCCCAGTGGCAAACATCAATGGCAGGGTGCCGATGATGAAGGTCAGGGCGGTCATCATGATGGCCCGGAAACGTTGTCGGGCCGCGGCCAGCGCCGCTTCGGTGGAGTTCAGTCCCTCGGATCGGTTCTGGGCTGCGAATTCCACGATCAGGATGGCGTTCTTGGCGGCCAGGCCAATGAGTACCAGCAGGCCCACCTGGAAGTAGATGTCGTTGGGGAAATCCCGAATCAGGGCGAACAGCGCCGCTCCCAGCACCCCGAAAGGCACGGCCGAGATCACTGCCAGGGGCAGGGTCCAGCGCTCGTACTGGGCGGCGAGGATCAGCACCACCATGAGCAGGCCCACGGTAAAGGCCATCCCGCCGGCGCCCGAGGCGACTTCCAGCTGATAAGCCTCGCCGATCCAGCCCATCAGGGTGTTGGCTTCGTTGCTCATCTCCAGGGCAATCTGATCCAGGGCCTCCTTGGCCTCCCCGGTGGTAAAGCCTGGGGCCGGGTCGGCCATGATGCGCGCGGCGGGGAACAGGTTGAAGCGGTTGATGATGTCGGCACCGGATTCCCGCTCCATCGTGACCAGGGAGCTGATGGGCACCATGTCACCAGAGTGGGAACGCACGAACACGTGGCGCAGGTCGTCCGGATGGCTGCGGAACTCTCCTTCGGATTGCAGGTTCACTTGCCACAGCCGCCCCTGGCGGGTGAAGTCATTCACGTACATGGAGCCGAATGTAGCCTGCATGGTGTTGAAGACAGCATTGATGGGCACGCCGGCCGCCATGGACTTCTCCCGGTCCACCTCTGCCCGATAGCGAGGGATGCGGGTGTCCAGGGTGGTGCGCACATTCATCAGTTCGGGACGTTCACTCGCCTTTTGCACGATGCGCTGGAGCAGGTCGTCCATCTCCCGAGCCGACAGGTCATCGCGAACCTGCAGGAAACCCTCCACGCCGCCTGTAAGCGACAGCCCCGGGATGGGCGGTGGCACGAAGGCAAACACATTGGCGTCCTGATGGCCAAAGCCCATGCCCATGGCCTGCTGGGCCAGGGCTGAGGCGTGTTGGTCAACCTGGCGTCGTTCGGACCAGTCGGTGAGGTTCATGAAGCCCACCATCGCGTTGGTGCGCAGAGAACCGGCCATGATGTCAAAGCCGGCGAAGGCCGTGAACATGTCCACATCATCCAGGGAGGTGAGTTGCGCGGAGAATTCGTCACGGAACCGTTCCGTGCGCGACAGGGCCGAGGTGGGAGGGAGTTGCGCCACCACCAGGGCAAAGCCCTGGTCCTCCTGAGGCACCAGGCCCGAAGGTAGGCGATCCATCATGAGGGCCGCCGCGCCCACGAACAGGGCAAACAGTCCGACGCCCAGAATGCGGTTGCGCAGCAGGAAGCCCACGGTCCAGACGAAGGCCTGAGTCACGCGTTCAAAGCCCCGGTTGAATAGTTCGAAGGGTTTGGCGACACGATGGGCCTGTTTGTCCAGGAGCAGGGCACACATGGCCGGCGTCAGAGTGAGGGCCACGATACCCGACACCACCACAGACACGGCAATGGTCACCGCAAACTGCCGGTAGAGTTCGCCGGAGAGGCCTCCGAGGAAGGCCACCGGGGCAAACACGGCCACCAGCACCAGGGTGGAGGACACCACGGCGCCGGCCACCTGTTGCATGGTTTCGATGGAGGCCTCCCGGGCGCGCAGGCCTTTTTCACGCATGAGGCGTTCCACGTTCTCCATGACGATGATGGCGTTGTCCACCACGATGCCGATGGCCAGTACCAGGCCGAACAGGGTGAGCAGGTTGATGGAAAAGCCCAGGGCCAGCATGCCGGCGAAGGTGCCGATGAGCGACACCGGGATGGCCGCCACCGGGATCAGGGTGGCCCGCAGGTGCTGCAGGAACAGGAAGGTGACCGCCACCACCAGGACGATGGCGACGAACAGGGTGACGAACACCTCGCGGATGGAGACATCCACGAACTCGGTGGTGTCATAGGGGATGACGTATTCCATGCCCTCGGGGAAACGCCCGGACATCTCTTCAAAGGCCTCGCGTACCCGGTCAGCGGCATCCAGGGAGTTGGCCCCCGGCGCCTGGTAGATCCCGATGGGCACGCCGGGCTCACCGTTCATGGTGGCTGAGAAGGCGTAGTTCTGAGCTCCCAGATCCACGCGAGCCACGTCCTTCAGTCGCAGGGTGCCGCCACTGTCGTCGGCCCGCAGGATGATGTTCTCGAACCCTTCCACGTCAGCCAGCATGCCGCGGGTGGTGACCGTGAGGGTGAAGGCCTGCCCGTCAGGTGCCGGTTCAGCACCCATCCTGCCGGCGGCAAACTGGGCGTTCTGCTCGCGGATGGCGCTGGCTACATCGGCGGGAGTGAGATCGTACTGGGCCAGGGCGTCTGGTCGCAGCCACACGCGCATGGAGTAGTCCTGGGCTCCGAACAGGGAGGCATCGCCCACGCCCGGCAGGCGAACCAGTTCATCGATCACGTTGAGCAGGGCATAGTTGCTCAGGGTGATGGTGTCATGACTGCCATCGGGAGAGCGCAGCACGGCGACCATGAGGATGTTGGTGGAGCGGGCCTCCACGCGCACGCCCTGGTCGCGCACCTGCTGGGGCAGGCGGGGCAGGGCGGCCTGCACCCGGTTGTTGACGTTGATCTCTGCCTGGTCCGGATCCGTGCCCATGGCAAACGATACGGCGATCTGCAACGTGCCTGCGTCGGTACTGGTGGACTGCATGTAGATCATGTCGTCCACCCCATTGATCTCTTGCTCCAGCGGTGCCGCCACGGCATCCGCCAGCACGTCGGCGCTGGCGCCCGGATACTGGGCGCTGACGACGATCTCCGGCGGTACCACGTCCGGATACAGTTCCACCGGCAAGGCGCGTAGTCCGGCCAGGCCGGCGAAGACGATGATCAGGGAGATGACCGAGGAAAAGATTGGCCGGTCGATGAAGAAACGTAGCATTCGACTTACTCCCTCTGGCCTGCGGTGTTACCGGGATCCACGGTCATGCCATCATCCAGGGCCACATGGCCCCGGACCACCACCTTCTCGCCCGGCTTCAATCCATCCAGGATCACCCGGCGGCCCTCGTGAACCGGGCCCAGGGTCACGCTGCGCGCATGGGCCACGTTGTCGTTATCCACCACGAACACCTGTGGACCTTCCCGGCCTTCGCTGACCACGGACTCATCCACGACCACCACATCCTCCAGTTGCTCCAGTACCAGGCGCACTCGCAGGAACTGGCCGGGGACGATACGCCGGTCGGGGTTGGGGAAGACGGCCCGGGCGGTGACACTGCCGGTGCGGGGCTCGATGGTGGTGGAGGTGAAGTCCACGGTGCCGGTGTGTTCATAAGCGCTCCCGTCGCCCAGGCGCAGCGTGGCCTCATGGCGCAGGGGGTCACCGGCGGCGATACGGGCCTGGCGGGCCGCGCGCTGCACGGTGGCATCATCCTCCGGCAGGGCGAAGCGGATGTGCACCGGGTCATGCTGAGTGAGGATGGTGAGCAGGGTGCCTCGTTCCACCAGGCTGCCCTCCGGCAGCACCTCCAGCTCGGTGGCCCCGGTGATGGGCGCCGTAACCTGGGTATAGCCCAGGTTACGGCGGGCATCGTTCACGGCGGCGGCGGCCACGGCCATCTGTGCCTCGGCCAGCTCCCTGTCCGACAGGGCGCGATCCCGTTCCCGTTGGCTGACGGCATCGCGTGCATACAGGGATGAGATCCGGTCCCACTCCCGCTGGGCCTGATTCAGGGCGGCCTGGGCGTTGGCCCGTTGGGCCTGGGCGTGCTGCAGGGCAATCTCGTAGGGTTCCTCCTCGATGCGGAACAGGGCATCACCCTGTTCCACCGTCTGCCCTTCCACATACAGGCGCTCCTCCAGGATGCCATCGACCCGGGCCCGCACCTCCACCTCGCGGGAACCTCGGGCGCGACCGGCATATACGCCCTGAACCTGGAGAGAATCCACCTGAGCCGGTGCCAGGGTGACGGGTACCGGCGGGCGATCGCCTCCCTGCTGCGCGGCGGCCGGGGCCAGCATCAAGGCCAGGGCGGCGCACAGGGTTAGGGTTGCCAGGTGCCGGGATCGGGGGGGCGGGGTGCGTAACGGGGCCATATAAGAATGCCTCTGGAGGGACAGGCGGGGAGAGGGACGGGGAAGAATTTAACATACAAACATGCAGGTATAAACTGTTCGCCCGCTCTCGTGGCAGAATAGGCATTATGCGCAGAACCAAAGAACAGGCAGAACAAACCCGTCAAAATTTATTGGATGCCGCCGAGCAGGTATTTCTCAGCAAAGGGGTGTCGGGCACGACCCTGGCCAATATTGCCGCAGCGGCAGGCATGACCCGGGGGGCCATCTACTGGCACTTTCAGGACAAGGATGATCTCTACAACGCCATGGTGCGTCGGGTGGTCTTCCCCCTGGAGGTTGTCGACGCTGCCTACGCCCGGGACGTGGATCAGGACCCTGTGGCCGCGCTGGAAAGGGTCTGCCTCTCGGGTATCACCCATCTGCTGACGGACGCGCGTGCGCGACGCGTCTACACCATCGTGTTGCACCGGCAGGAGCGCTGCCCCGGGGAACCCCAGCCGGTAGGGGAGCTGGAAAAACGCCAGCAGGGCGAAGATCTGTTCCGTCATTGCCTTCAATCCGTGGAGAGCGCCGGGCGACTGCATCCCCTGCTGAGTGTCGATGCGGCGGTGGATGGCCTGATGGCCTTTTTCACGGGATTGATCTACCGCTGGTTGCTGGAACCGGGGAGCATGAATATGGCCGACCAGGCGCGGCCGTTGTTCCGGGTATTTCTGGAAGGAATGATCCGCCCGGTCCCTCAGTCTTGGCCCCAGTCCTGACCCCCAGGGACACGGGGCAATCCTCATGGCCGCCCGAAGCTGTTATCATGCATAAGTCCATAAGCATCACGATGACATGCGTGCCCGAAGAATCCCGTTTCAATCCCCCTGAACAGCGCTCCCCTCGGGTGTACGCCCGCGCCGAACACGGCATCTCCCGCGCCAATATCAGCGACAATGCCCTGAAGGTCCTCTACCGACTCAAGGACGCGGGCTTCCGCGCCTGCCTGGTGGGTGGCGGGGTACGCGACTTGCTGCTGGGGCGCGAGCCCAAGGACTTCGATGTGGCCACCGACGCCCATCCGGAGGAGGTGCGCAAGGTCTTTCGCAACTGCCGCCTGATCGGCCGTCGGTTCCGTCTGGCCCATGTGTATTTCGGGCGCGAGATCATCGAGGTGGCCACCTTCCGTGCCCCCCACGAAGACTCCACCGATGATCAGGATCTGGAGGCCGACGACGCCGGCAGCCGGCAGGCCCTGGTGGAGGATGGCCGCATCATCCGCGACAATGTCTACGGCACCATCGAGCAGGATGCCTGGCGCCGCGATTTCAGCATCAATGCCCTGTACTACGACATCAATGATTTCTCCGTGGTGGATTACACCGATGGCATGGAGGACCTCAAGAATGGCGTGCTGCGGCTGATCGGCGATCCGGAGGTGCGTTACCGGGAGGATCCGGTGCGCATGCTTCGGGCAGTCCGGTTTGCCGCCAAACTCGGGTTCCGCCTGGATCCGGCGGCCGAGGAGGGGATGGTTGAACTGGGGGATTTGCTGGAAGACGTGGCGCCGGCACGACTGTTTGACGAGGTGGTCAAGCTCTTCCATGGGGGGCATGCCCTGCAGACCTTCGAGATGCTGCGTCACTACGACCTGTTCCAGTACCTGTTCCCGCTGACGGAAGAATCGCTGGAACACGAGGAACAGGGGTTTCCCATCACCTTTGTGGCCAATGCCCTGCGCAACACAGACGATCGCATCCAGTGCGGCAAGGGCGTGAATCCTGCCTTTCTCTATGCGGTCCTTCTGTGGGAGCCGGTGCGCCACCTGGCGGAGCGGTTCATGGAGGACGGTGCCTCCGAGTTGCCCGCATTACAACGGGCCGGCGGTCAGATCCTCGCCGAGCAGGCCCAATTCATTTCCATCCCCAAGCGATTTTCCCTGCCCGTGCGGGAGATCTGGGAGATGCAGCCACGTTTCGAGATACGCCAGGGTGTCCGCCCCCTGAAACTGATCACCCATCCACGCTTTCGTGCCGGCTATGACTTCTACTGCCTGCGGGGTCGCTCCGGGGAGGCCCTTGAGGACGGCTGCGAATGGTGGACGCGCCTGCAGGAGGTGAACGAGGCCGAGCAGCGTCGGATGGTGGAGGCACAGGGCAAGTCCAAGTCCGCTCGCTCCAAGCGTCGGCGGCGACGTCGCAAACCCGCCTCCACATGAACCCGGTCATCGCCTATGTGGGCCTGGGCGCCAATCTGGATGACCCCATCGCCCATGTGAGCCGGGCCCTGGAGGAATTGTGCCAGTTGCCCGATACTCGCCAGGTGAGCCGTTCAGCGCTCTATCGCAGTGATCCCATGGGACCACCGGATCAGCCTGACTACATCAACGCCGTCTGCGCCCTGAGCACCAGGCTCTCTGCCGAGGCCCTGCTGGACGCACTGCGGGCCCTGGAGGCCCAGCACGGTCGCCTGCGGGACGGTACCCGCTGGGGCCCGCGCACCCTGGACCTGGATATCCTGCTCTACGGGGACGAGTCCATCCAGGAAGAGCACTTGAAGATCCCCCATCCCGGCATGGCCGAGCGCGCCTTTGTGCTCTATCCTCTGGCGGAGATTGCTCCGGACCTGAGTGTCCCCGGGCTCGGCGCGCTGCAAGAGTTGTTGAAACACTGTCCAGGGGATGGCCTCCAGCCTCTCTCCGGCTGAAACGAAGGGTATTCCACGAAGCCTCACAACCCTGCGAACCCTGGCGGGGTGGGGTCCCTGTCTGCGGGTGTTCGCCGCATGGATGCGGCGGTCAAGCCTACAGGGACGTATTCACGGCGTCCCGCGGACAGGGACCCCACCTCGCCAGGGTTCTGCCACGTAGCTTGAACCCGGGCACACCTGGGTATCCGGGCACTAGAATTACCGTGTGGGTCCTTCGCGGCCAGGGCCGCTCCCACGCAAGCATGTTTGGCCGCTGCGGACTGGCTTTGCCCCGCGCATGCCTAGTAAGATCCGCCTCATAGACCCTTTGTCCCCCTAACGCCCCGAACCCTCTGCCATGAACCAGACTGAATTGACGGAACCGAGCCTGATTGCGGTGGAAGGCCCCATTGGCGTGGGCAAGACCAGTCTGGCCACCCGCCTGGCCGAGGCCCTTGGAGCCGAACGGGTACTGGAATCTCCGGATCACAATCCATTTCTTGAGCGTTTTTATCAGGATCCACGTCATCAGGCCCTGGCCACGCAGTTGTTCTTCCTGACCCGGCGGCTGGATCAATGGCAGGGGCTGCGGCGCAACGCAAGCGACATGCCGGCACTGCGAGTGACCGACTTTGTGCTGGACAAGGATGACCTCTTCGCCCAGGTGACCCTGGAGGAAGAGGAATATCGCCTGTACCAACGTATCCGTCAGGGCCTTCAACGGGATGTGGTCCGCCCCGATCTGGTCATCTACCTGCAGGCACCTGTGGAAATTCTCCGCGAACGCATTGCCCAGCGGGGGCGGCCCTATGAAAAACTCATGGATAGCGTGTATCTTCAGCGCCTGAGTGATACCTATGCGAGTTTCTTCTATCATTATGCAGAGGCGCCCTTGCTGATCGTGAATGCCGGTGAGATCGATTGGGTCAATCGGGATGACGATTTCCAGCAATTGCTGGATTTCATGCGCACGGTCCGTGCCGGACGTCATTATTTCAATCCCCTGCCTTCCGCCGTCTGAATGGCGCCGGGGCGCCGCCCCTTCACAGTGTTAAACCCGCGGATAAAGCGTGAGCGTACAGACTCAGACAAAGCAACTGACCCTGCGCGACCTGCAGGGCTTGCGAGAGCAGGCCGAGCCCATCGCCAGTCTCACCGCCTATGATGCCACCCAGGCCCGTCTGCTGGACGAGGCGGGAGTGGACGTGGTTCTGGTGGGTGACTCCCTGGGGATGGTGGTGCTGGGCCACGACACCACCATTCCCGTCACGGTGGATGACATGATCTACCACACCCGGGCCGTGTCCCGAGGGCTGAATCGTGCCCTGCTGATGGCAGACATGCCGTTCATGAGTTATGCCAGCATTGATCAGGCCGTGACCACCGCAGCCAGACTCATGCAGGAAGGGGGGGCGCAGGTGGTCAAGCTGGAGGGCGATGCCCAGCAGGTGGCCGTGGTCAGCGCGCTCTCTCATCACGGGATTCCGGTGTGCGCGCACCTGGGCCTGCGGCCGCAATCAATCCACAAGTTGGGTGGGTACCGGGTGCAGGGCCGTGCCGCAAACGAGGCGGAACAGATGTTGAAGGACGCCCTGGCCCTGGAAGAAGCCGGTGCCGATATCCTGCTGCTGGAATGTGTGCCGTCCAAATTGGCCGTCGAGATTCGTTCCATGGCCCGCATCCCCGTGATCGGGATTGGTGCCGGTGTGGATTGCGACGGTCAGATCCTGGTGCTGCACGATGTGCTGGGTATGACCGCCCGCGCCCCCCGGTTCTCCCACAACTTCCTGGTGGGTCACAACAGCATCCAGGATGCGCTGGCCGCCTACGTGTGGTCCGTCAAGCGTCGCGAATTTCCCGCCCCGGAACACGCCTTTTCCTCCTGATCATGGATACCATACATCGGGTGACATCACTGCGTGATGTGCGCGCTGGCTGGCGCGACGCTCACGATTCCGTGGCACTGGTGCCGACCATGGGTAATCTGCACGAGGGCCATCTGGCCCTGGTGCGCCAGGCCCGCCTTCAGGCGGATCGGGTGGTGGTGAGCATTTTCGTCAATCCCCTGCAATTTGATCGGCCGGAGGATCTGGCAGCCTACCCGCGTACCCTGGCGGAGGATTGTGAACTGCTGGCCCGGGAAGGCGTGGATCTGGTCTTTGCACCGGGGGATGACGAACTCTATCGCCGCCCCCGAAGCGATATCACCCGGGTGGAGGTGCCCGGCCTGTCGGACCTGCTGGAAGGCGCCCACCGGCCCGGGCATTTTGCTGGGGTGGCCACGGTGGTATGCAAGCTCTTCAACCTGGTGCAGCCGGACCTGGCCATCTTTGGAGAAAAGGATTTTCAGCAACTCATGCTCATCCGTCGCATGGTGGATGATCTGGATCTCCCGGTCGAGGTGCTCAGCGGTGCAACGGTGCGCGAGCCCGATGGCCTGGCCTTGAGTTCCCGCAATGCCTACCTGGACAGGCCCCAGCGGGAGAGAGCCCCGGGGTTGTACCAGACCCTCTCCGAGGTGGGGCGGCAGGTGGCTGAAGGGGCAAGGGATTACCTCCGTCTGGAGGATGAAGCGATGAAAGGGCTTGAAATACGAGGCTTTGAGCCTGATTATGTTGCAGTGCGGCGAAGCGCCGACCTGCTGCCCCCTGGGCCGCAGGATTCTCAACTGGTGGTTCTGGCCGCAGCCTGGCTTGGCCGGGCCCGCCTGATCGACAACCTGATGATGGACGTGCCGACCGGAGACTGAACACCCGGCATCACGTGGGCCCCGGGGGATGACCAGGGGGGCCGAAGACCTGGAGGATGTGTTTACCCATGTTTCTGACCCTGCTCAAATGCAAGCTTCACCGCGCCGCGGTCACCCATGCCGAACTGGACTATGAAGGTTCCTGTGCCATTGACTCGGATCTGCTGGAGATGTCCGGTATCCGCCCCTATGAACAGATCCAGATCTACAATGTGACCAATGGTGAGCGCTTCACCACCTACGCCATCCGCGCCGAGGCGGGTAGCCGGGTGATCTCCGTGAACGGCGCCGCAGCCCACAAGGCCAGCCCCGGCGATCGGGTGATCATCTGTGCCTATGCGCAGATGAGCGAGGAGCAGGTGGAGTTGTTCAAGCCGACGCTGATCTACCTGAATGAGTCCAACCAGGTAACAGGCACGGGCGACGAGATCGCCACCCAGGCGGCTTGAGATGCTTCTCCCTTCTCCCCTCTGGGGAGAAGGGCCGGGGATGAGGGGCCGCGGCGGGCACGATTCCCAGATTCTCGGTGCGGCTCAGCGACGCCGCGACCGCCTCAGGCAGTCCTCGTGCCAGTGGCATTCCACCTCCTTGCAGAACCCCTCCTCGGCAGTCGCAAAGCAGGGCACGTTACCCTCATTGACCTGTATCGTCCGGATCAGATCCTGCTTGCACAGCGAACCCGGTGTAACCCCTTTGTTTTGGGCAATGTAGCGAACAGTGGCAAGGTTCATGGGTCGGACATCCTCAATGACGGTGAGCCTGCCTCGCCGGAATGTCATCCTGTCCTCAGGGTGCGCCCCATCGGGGCGGGTGGCATGGGCGAGAGTCTTGATTGCCACGCCTAAGTATGGCTGTTTCTCCCGCCGGTGCCAGTTTTTTACCTCCTAACTGTCTATCAGTTATCGGTTTTTTCTGTCCGCTGGTCAACCGGTATTGCGCATGCCCGCGGCAATGGCATTGATGGAGCGCAGCAGCGGCGATATCCAGGGATCCTCCGCCTTCTCGCCTTGGGCGTGCAGTGCCCGATATCGGCGCAGCAGGATGATCTGAATATGGTTCAACGGATCCAGATAGGGGTCGCGGCGGGTCAGTGATAGGGCCAGCCTGGGGTTTTCCTCCAACAAAGAGCCAGCGCCCGAGACTGCCAGCACCTGAGCCACCGTGCGCTGGTACTCGTCCCGGATCACCCGGTAGATCCGCTGAGCCTGATCCTGGCACAGCTCCGCGTATTCCTCGGCAATGCCCATGTCGGCCTTGGACAAGGACATCTGGCAGTTGGACAGCAGGGAATGAAAGAAGGGCCATTCCCGGTACATGGACTGCAGTTGAGCCAGCCGTTCGGGATCACCGTTATGCCAGGTCTCCAGGGCCGTGCCGATCCCGTACCAGGCGGGGACCGTGTGCCGGGACTGGGCCCAGCCGAACACCCAGGGGATGGCCCGGATGGAGCTTTTGGAACGCTCCGCCTTGCGCCGATGCGAGGGACGCGAGCCGATATTCATGAGGCCGATCTCCTCCACGGGGGTGGCCTCGTAGAAATAGTCCAGCAGGCCGGGGGTGTGGTCAGTGAGATCCCGATAGGCCTGCTCACCACGCTGTGCCAGAGCGTCCATCACGCCGAGGAAATCCGGATTGTCCCGGCCACCCTGGCCAATCAGGCCCCGGCTGGCCTTGATCAGGCCGGTGGCGCCAATGCTCAGTTCGTAAACGGCGGTTTCCACGTTGCTGTACTTGTAGGACAGCACCTCCCCCTGTTCGGTGAACTTGATCTGGCCCTGCACGGTACCGGGGGGCTGGGCCATGATGGATTCGTGGGTGGGGCCACCCCCCCGGCCGATGGTGCCACCCCGGCCATGGAACAGACGGCATTCCACGCCATGGGCCTGGGTGATGTCGATGATCTTCCGCTGGGCATCGTAGAGGTTCCAGGCAGAGGCCAGGATACCGCCGTCCTTGCACGAGTCGGAGTAGCCCAGCATGACCTCCTGGCGATTGCCGGAGGCCTTGAGCAGGCGCGCATAGACCGAATCGCCCAGCAGGGAAGTCAGCACTGACTCCACGTGATGCAGATCCTCGATGGTCTCGAACAGGGGCGAGACCCGCACATGACAGACATCGGCTGCGGAGGCCTCTCCGGGGCCCAGCCGAGCCAGATCTGCCAGGCGGGCCAGCAACATCACCTCCATGACATGGGAGGCGGCGTGAGTCATGGAAATCACATAGGTGCCGATACCATCGCCGCCCACCTCATCGCGCAGTCTGGTCATGGTGTGGAAGACGTCCAGGGTCTGACGTGCTTCCGCCGACAGGGCCTGTGGGTCACAGGTGAAATCCTCCCGGGTCAGCAGGCGCCCCAGCAGCGCCAGGCGCTCGGACTCATCCTGGCTGTCGTAATCGGCAACCTCTCCGGTGCTGGCGAGGATCTCGGTCACCGCTGCTGTGTGCACCAGCGACTCCTGGCGAATGTCCAGGTGATGCAGGTGGAACCCGAAGGTCTCCACCAGCCGGATCAGGTCGGTCAGGTCAGCACTGGCGATATTGCCGTCCCCATGGCTTTCCAGTGAGTCGCGGATCACATAGAGATCCCGCAGCAGATCCTCCGGGCCATGGTAGGCGGATTGGCCCGGCAACACGGCGGCCTCACCCTCGAGGCGGCGGCGTACAGTGTTCAGGGTTTCGGAGAGCCGGTGGCGGATGAAGTACAGCTTGCGACGGTAGGGCTCGGTCTTCATCTCATTGAGCCCCTCCCGGAAAACCACCGAGGCAATGTTGTCATCCTCGGCCAGGCTGTCCATCAGGGCCTGGGTGGGTTGGCACATGAGGGAGGAGTGAGTCAGCACGAAGCGCAGGTCGTGCACCCGCCTGAGATACTCCGATAGCACCTGTTCCATGGCCAGGCGGCATGCCTTCTCGGTGACCGCCGGGGTCACGTAAGGGTTGCCGTCCCGATCACCGCCGATCCAGGAACCAAAACGCAGCAGGCTGGGGATACGCACCGTGGGTTGGCCTGCCTCGTCCGTGCCATAGGTACGGCGGATGGCCTTCTCCAGCAGCCGGTAGGTGAGGGGCACGGCGGTGAACAGGCTCTCCACATAGTAGAACAGCCCATACTTGATCTCGTCGAGGACCTCGGGCTTGGTCACCCGTACCTCGTTGGTGCGCCACAGCACCTGAATCTGGGTTTCCAGATGACGAATCACCTCGCGTCGCTCCTCGCGACCGATGCGCCCCCTGTTGAGGGGCTCGGCAGCCAGGAAGATGCGGCGCTGGGCCTCCATGATGGTGCGTCGTCGCGCCTCGGTGGGATGGGCGGTGAATACGGGCATGTACTTCACCTGCTCCAGCAGGGACTGCAATCGCTCGGGGCTGACCTCGGCCGCCTTGAATTCCCGCACCGTATGGTCAAAGGAACCCAGCCACAGGGGGCCGCCCCGCGTGACCTGGCGCCGACGCTCCCGGTAAAGAAAATCCTCTTCCGCCAGGTTGGCGAGACTGAAGTAGATGCTGAAGGCCCGGATGATGGTCTCCAGACGGTCTGGGTCCAACTCGTCAATCAGCTGCATCAGGCGCGCGCGCTTCGCCGGATCTTCCTGCTGGCGCAGGGCGACGAAGCCGCGCCGCAGGGTTTCCACGGCACGGAAGACCTCCGGGCCTTCCAGACGTCGGATGATGTTGCCCAGCAGCTTGCCGAAGAGTTTCACGCGAGCCCTCAGGGGTTTGTCCCCAGGGCTGCCGTTCTGTACGCGATCTGGCGGTAGGGTCATCAGCGGGTCAACTCCCGGTAGAGTTCCTGATAGGCCTGGGCACTGCGGTCCCAACTGAATTCCTGGGTCATGCCCCGGTGCATGAGTTCACTCCACAGGGCCTGGTCCTGGTACAGGGAGAGCCCCCGGCCAATGGCCTCGCTCAGGGCTTCGATGGTGGGTGCCTCGAAGACGAGGCCGGTGGCCGTGCCCTCAGCCAGGGTCTGGGCATGGGTATCCACCACCGTGTCCGCCAGCCCACCGGTGCGGCGCACCAGGGGCAGGGTGCCGTAGCGCAGGCTGTACATCTGATTGAGGCCGCAGGGCTCGAAGCGCGAGGGCATGAGGAAGATGTCCCCGCCGGCCTCCAGTTGGTGGGCCAGGCCCTCGTCGTAACCGATCTGCAGGCCCATGCGTCCGGGGTGGCGTGAGGCCATGGCCCGGGCGCGGGCCTCCAGGTTCCTGTCACCACTGCCCAGGATGGCCAGCTGAATCTGGCCAGCGGCCAGCAGTGGCTCGCAGGCTGCCAGGATGAGGTCCACGCCCTTCTGGGCCACCATGCGGCCCACATGGACCAGCAGGGGCCGATCCGGCAGCACCTCCAGACCCAGGCGCTCCTGTAGCCGCTGTTTGCAGATGGCTTTGCCCGCTGGGTTGTCCACGTGGTAACGGGCCGGTAGCAGTTTGTCCTTGCTCGGGTCCCAGTGGCGATAGTCGGCACCGTTGATGATGCCCGTCAGATCGTGGGCCCGGGCGTTCAGCAGGCCGTCGAGGCCGTTGCCGAACTGCGCCGTCTGGATTTCTCGCGCGTAGGTGGGGCTCACGGTGGTGAGATGGTCGGCGAAGACCAGACCGCCTTTGATGAACGAGAGCTGGCCATGGTATTCCAGCCCGTGAAGATCCCAGAATTCCGGCGGCAGTATCAGGTCCTCCATGGCATGACGCGGGAACAACCCCTGGTAGGAGAGGTTGTGGATGGTGAACACCGTTGCCGGCCGGTTGGGATGCTGGCTGAGCAGGGCGGGTGCCAGGCCCGTCTGCCAGTCGTTGCAGTGCAGGATCTGCGGTGCCCAATCCAGACCTGCCTGGTTCATGGCCAGCTTCACCAGGGCCCGGGCAAACACCCCGAACCGCAGGTGGTTGTCCTGCCAGTCACGACCGTCCGAGGCCCGGTAGGGGTCGCCGGCCCGGTCGAAGTGCAGAGGGGAGTCCACCAGGTAGAGCTTGACCCGGGTCTTGGGTAGCACCCCTTCCAGGATGCGCACCGGGGCATCGCAGCCGGGCACCTGGAATTCGGCCACGGGGCTGATCTTGCCGGCCGCCGCGATCGCCGAGGGATAGGCGGGCAATATCAGCCGCACATCGTGCCGCAGTCGTTTGAGGGCCGGCGGCAGGCTGCCGCATACGTCTGCCAACCCACCGGTCTTGATCAGCGGGTGGGCCTCGCTGGAAGCGAAGAGGATGCGCATGGTGATGTCTGCCCCGTCCCTTGGTGCGTGACGCGGGCATGGCTCCCTGATGGTGGTTGATGTTGCCTCCCATCATAAAGAAATAACCATGGGGGGGTGAACCGTTGACGTGGATGGTGCCCCCCACCCTCACCCCAACCCCTCTCCCGCCAGCGGGAGGGGGTCTCAAATGCCACCTTCAAGTGAGAGCCCTCCAGCGGGAGGGGGCTCAAATGTCCCGTTCGAGTGAGAGCTTGAGCTCCCTTCTCCCCTTGGGGGAGAAGGGCTGGGGATGAGGGGGGAGGCGCGCCACGGCCGCCGGGCAGTTTTGCCGCTGTCCCGGGTCTCTTGTATCTTGTCCACGATGCTCTGCTCTCAATCCATCCCGGGATACCCATGACCACGCACTCCCCCAACAAGACCCAGGCTTGGCAAGCCCTGGAGAGCCATTTCGAGGCGATCCGCGACGTGCACATGCGCACGCTGTTCGAGCGTGATCCGCAGCGCTTTCAGCGCTTCACGGTGCAGTTCGAGGACATGCTGCTGGACTACTCCAAGAACCGGGTCAACGAGGAGACGATGGATCTGCTCATGGGGCTGGCCCGCACAGCGCGCGTCCCCCAGTGGCGGGAGGCCATGTTCGCGGGCGAGGCCATCAACGCCACCGAGGGCCGCGCGGTGCTGCACACCGCCCTGCGCAACCGCAGCGACCGGCCGATGACGGTGGACGGTGAGGACGTCATGCCCGGGGTGCGGGCGGTGCTGGCCCGGATGCGGGAGTTCACGGAGCAGGTGCGCTCCGGGGCCTGGATGGGGCATACCGGCCAGCCCATCCGCCATGTGGTCAATATCGGCATCGGGGGCTCGGATCTGGGGCCGTTGATGGTCTGCGAGGCCCTGCGCCCTTATGGACACGAGCGCCTGACGATGCATTTCGTCTCCAACGTGGACGGCACTCACCTGGCCGAGACCCTGGCACAATTGGACCCGCAGACCACCCTGTTCGTCGTCGCCTCCAAGACCTTCACTACCCAGGAGACCCTCACCAATGCCCATAGCGCCCGGGCCTGGCTCCTGGAGCATCTGGTGGATGAGTCGGCCATCGCCCGGCATTTTGTGGCGGTGTCCACCAACGAACCCCAGGTGCGTGACTTTGGCATCGATCCGCGGAACATGTTCGTGTTCTGGGACTGGGTAGGGGGGCGCTATTCCCTGTGGTCGGCCATCGGTCTGCCCATTGCGCTCTATCTGGGCATGGATCGCTTCGAAGAGCTGCTGGAGGGCGCCCAAGCCATGGACGAGCACTTTCGCACCGCGCCGCTGGAGCGAAACCTGCCGGTGATCATGGCGCTGCTGGGTGTGTGGTATGTGAATTTCTTCGGCGCCCACACCCAGGCTATCCTGCCCTACGACCAGTATCTGCACCGTTTCCCCGCCTATCTGCAGCAGGGGGACATGGAGAGCAACGGCAAGTCGGTGGATCGCCAGGGTCGCCGCGTGTCCTGGCACACGGGGCCGGTGATCTGGGGGGAGCCGGGAACCAATGGCCAGCACGCCTTCTACCAGTTGATCCATCAGGGGACGCGGCTGGTGCCCTGTGATTTCATCGCCCCCTGCCGGTCACACAACCCGCTGGGCGAGCATCACGCCATCCTCATGTCCAACTTCTTTGCCCAGACCGAGGCCCTGATGTGTGGGCGCACCCTGGAGGAGGTGAGCGCGGAGATGCGCGCCGCGGGCATGGAGGAGGAGCGCATCATGGAACTGGCACCGCACCGGGTCTTCGAGGGCAATCGGCCCAGCAATTCCCTGTTGTTCGAGCGCCTGACACCACGCACCCTGGGTTCGCTCATTGCCCTGTACGAGCACCGAATCTTCGTGCAGGGGGTCATCTGGAACGTGAATTCCTTCGACCAGTGGGGCGTGGAACTGGGCAAGCAACTGGCCCGCACGGTGCTGCGGGAGTTGCGTGACCCGGATCCGGTGGAAGGGCATGATGCCTCCACCAATGGCCTGATCAACTACTACAAACGCTGCAGTGGCGAACCTGGGGGCTTCAAAGGAGACAACTGACTCCGTAGGGGCGTTCGCAAACGGCCCGCGCGGTGTGCCTGAGGTCAACGAGCTTGAAACGCTGCAGCGGCGAGACTCCGGGCTTCCAAGGAGACAACTGATTCTGTAGGGGCCGTTCGCGAACGGCCCGCGCAGTGTGCCCGAGGTCAACGAGCTTGTGGCGGGGGTGATGATGTTGGCTGCCCCCGCCGGGCGCTTCTCGAAGCGCCCCTACGAAAAAAATAGGTAAAACAATAGTCTATGCTCCGCCCCCCAGCAGGGGCATGGCCAGCCCGAAGACCGCCAGGGTGACCAGCACGATCGAAATCAGGCTCAAACGCCACCCCGCGTTCACCATGTCCGGCACGGTGATGCGTTCACTACTGAAGACAATGGCGTTGGGCGGCGTGGCCACCGGCAGCATGAAGGCGCAGGAGGCCGCCAGGGCCACGGGGATGGCCAGCAGCAGCGGGTCATGACCCAGGGAGACCGCCAGGGTGGCGGCCAGGGGCAGCACCGTGGCTGCCGTGGCCGTGTTGCTGGTGACATGGCTGAGCAGCATGGCGCTCAGGGCCACGACACCCACCAGGGTCCAGGTAGGCCAGTTGCTGAGTTGGCTCAAGGCCGTGGCCACATGGTCCGAGAGGCCGCTGGTGCCGATGGCTGTGCCCAGGCTCAGGCCCCCACCCACCAGGACCAGCACGCCCCAGGGGAGTTGACGGGTGGATTCCCAGTCCAGCAAAAACTGGTGGCGCTTGAAATTGGCCGGGATCAGGAACAGGGCCAGGGCGCCGGCAATGGCGATGCCGGCATCAGTGATGGCCATGCCGGGGAAGGCCTTCTCCAGCAGGGGACGACAGATCCAGGCCAGGGCAACGCCCAGAAAGACCAGGGCGACCCGCTTTTCCGGCGTGGTCATGGCACCCAGTTGCGAGCGCTGTTGCTGCAGCAGGGTTTCAATGCCCTCGACCGGCCGTGGCGAGACCGGGAAGGCCCAGCGGCACAGTACCCACCAGGTGATGATCAGCAGGGTGATGGCCAGGGGCAGGCCCACCATCATCCACTGCACGAAGCCGATGTTCACGTCGTAGTTTTCGGTCATGTAGGCCGCCAGCAGGGCGTTGGGCGGCGTGCCGATAAGGGTGGCCATGCCGCCGATGTTGGCGCCAAAGGCGATCCCCAGGAGCAGGGCCAGGCCCACGTTGCGGATCTGTTCGCTCTCGACGCCCTTGTCCTCCAGCAGCACCAGCACGGAGATGCCGATGGGCAGCATCAGGGCCGCCGTGGCGGTGTTGCTCACCCACATGCTCAGCCCGGCGGTGGCGGCGATGAAGCCGGCCACCAGGTGATCCAGGCGCTTGCCCGCCAGGCCCAGGATCAACAGGGCAATGCGCCGGTGCAGGTTCCAGCGCTGTATGGCCAGGGCGATCATGAAGCCGCCCAGAAACAGGAAGAACATGGGATTGGCGTAGGGCGCCGCTGCGTCGGAGATGGTGCTGGCACCCAGCAGGGGCAGCAGGGTCACCGGGAGCAGCGCGGTGGCTGGTATGGGGATGGCCTCACTGACCCACCAGATGGCCATCAACGCCGTCAGCGACGCCACGGCCCAGGTCTCGGGTGCCATATCGCCGGGCGGGCCCAGCAGCAGCATGGTGGCAAAGATGATCGGGCCCAGTGCCAGGCCCAGCCTTGGACGCCACAGGGATGGCTGCGGCTTGGGTGGCGCGGGCGCAGTGGTGTCCTGGGATTCGCTCATGGTGATGTATCCGTTCGTGTGTCAGTCGGTTGGATTGTAGACCGGG
>NZ_JAJNAN010000025.1:0-43556 GCF_022227565.1 Ectothiorhodospira sp. 9100 | reverse complement strand
AGACAGGCACTGTGCCAGCCCTCGCCCCTCACCCCAACCCCTCTCCCCGCAGGGGAGAGGGGCTCGGAGCGTCTCTTTCATCATCGGGGGTGCCTCACCCGCCGTGATGCACGAGAGTTAACCGTGGGTCAGCCGTGGGTGATCAGGGTGTTGAGGCGCTTGACGAAGCCTGCCGGATCTTCCAGTTGTCCGCCCTCGGCCAACACCGCCTGATCCAGGAGCAGGCTGGACCAGTCCTTGAAACGGGCCTCGTCCGTCTCCTCGCCCATGCGCTGGATGAGGCGATGGCCAGGGTTAACCTCCAGCACGGGCTTGGTATCCGGCAGATTCTGACCCGCCTGCTTGAGCAACTGCTGCATGTACAGGGCCATCTCATCCTCGGACAGCACGATACAGGCCGGGGAGTCGGTGAGGCGGTGGGAGAACCTGACCTCCTTCACCCGCTCGCCCAGGGCCTCCTGGATGCGCGGCAGCAGATCCTTGACCTGCTCCTCGGCCTCCTGCTGAGCCTTTTTCTCTTCTTCCGTCTCGGTATCGCCCAGGTCCAGGTCGCCCTTGGCCACGGACTTGAGGGACTTGCCCTCGAATTCGTGCAGGTGCGAGACCAGCCATTCGTCCACACGGTCGGACAGCAGCAAGACCTCAATACCCCGTTTCCGGAAGACCTCCAGGTGCGGGCTGTGCAGGGCCGCCGTGTGGCTGTCGGCGGTGATGTAGTAGATGGTGTCCTGTCCCTCCTTCATGCGACCGATGTAGTCGGACAGGGAGACATTCTGGGCGGACTCGCCGGTGTGGGTGCTGGCAAAGCGCAGCAGGCGACCAATCTGCTCCCGATTGGCATAGTCCTCGGCGGGTCCTTCCTTGAGCACACGACCGAAGGCGTCCCAGAAGGTCTGGTACTCCTCGGGGTCCTTCTTGGCAAGATCTTCCAGCAGCCCCAGGACCTTTTTCACCGAACCGGAGCGAATGCCGTCGATCAGGCGATTGTTCTGCAGGATTTCACGGGAAATGTTCAGCGGCAGGTCGTTGGAGTCCACTACCCCGCGCACGAAGCGCAGATAGGTGGGCATGAGTTGCTCGGCATCATCCATGATGAACACCCGCTGCACGTAGAGCTTGATGCCGTGGCGACGGTCCCGGTCCCACAGGTCGAAGGGGGCGCGCTTGGGGATATACAACAGCGACGTATACTCCTGACGCCCTTCCACCCGGTTGTGGGTCCAGGTGAGCGGCTCCTCGAAGTCGTGGGCCACGTGCTTGTAGAACGCCTTGTACTCCTCATCGGAGATCTCCGATTTGGAACGGGTCCACAGGGCCGAGGCCCGGTTGACCGTCTCCCATTCCTCCAGGGCCTTGCCGTCGTCATCCCGCTTGCGCATGGTGATGGGCAGGGGAATGTGATCGGAGTAGCGGGTGATGATGTGGCGCAGGCGGAATTCATCCAGGAATTCATCTTCATCCTGCTTCAGGTGCAACACCACCTCGGTGCCACGCTCGGGCCTTTCCACCGTCTCCACGGTGAACTCGCCGCTGCCGTCGGACTCCCAGCGCACACCGTGCTCGGCGCCCATGCCGGCACGACGGGTGGTGAGCGTCACCCGATCGGCCACAATGAAGGAAGAATAGAAACCCACACCGAACTGACCGATGAGGTGGGCGTCCTTTTTCTGGTCACCGGTGAGGCGACTGAGGAACTCACGGGTACCGGAATGGGCGATGGTGCCGATGTTGTTGATGACATCATCCCGACTCATGCCGATGCCGTTGTCGCGCACGGTGACGGTGCGGGCATCCTTGTCGTACTCCACCTGGATGCTCAGGTCGCCCTCGCCTTCCATCAGGGCATCATCGGCCAGGGCCTCGAAGCGCAGCTTGTCGCAGGCATCAGCCGCGTTGGAGACAAGTTCACGCAGGAAGATCTCCTTGTTGGAGTACAGCGCATTGATCATCAGGTGCAGCAGCTGGCTGACCTCGGTCTGAAACTGTCGGGTTTCCTTGTGCGTATCGACGCTCATGGGGGCTCCGCTATTGATAGGTTGGGTTGAGATGTCGCCAAGGTATGGGGATGCGACGCGCGGATTTCAAGGGCATCACGAAAAAGCCCCTCCCCGCGCCAGGCGGTGGAGGGGCCAACAAGGTCAAATCAAGGGATGCCCGTATGGACCTAGAACCCGGTACTCCCCGGCGGGGCACTGACCGGATCCATTTCGGCATCCGTATCGGCGTGACGAGCATTCACCGGAGACTCCGGGTCCAGCAGGTAGGCCATGATGTGCGAGATGCTTTCCTGCTCCAGGAACCCATTGTGTCCCATGCGCGGCATGGCGGTGCAGGGGAAGTAGGCATGGGGGTTATAGATCATCTCGTACACGAAGCGCCGTACCGCCTCGGTATTGCCACGCAATTCCCCATAATTGCTGAGGCTGGGGCCGATATTGCCATAGGCCAGCTCTTCCGGGTCCATCTGATGGCAGGCATAGCAATTGCCCCCCACCGTGCGTTCCGGATTGTCGTACCGGTGGCCAATCCGGTAACCATAGCCGCTGCGGGCCAGTTCGGCCCCCTTCTCCCAGTCACCCAGCTGGATGCCGCCTTCCGGGTACTCAAAGCTCTCCCGGGCCATGGCAACGATGCGATTGGCGACCTCTCCGTGGGGGCGGTTGCGGGTATCGCTGCACAGGCGTTGCAACTCGTCCTGCTGCATGCGTTCCCGCGCAGTCCCTCCCTCCTGCACCTCTTGATCCAGTTTGAAGCTGTTTGATTCGAAGATCAGATACTCCGCATACTCCTCGGCGGACATCTCCGTCAGATCGGGCTCATCATCGCTCTGTTCGCCCACCTGCACACACCCGGCGAGCAAACCCGCAGACAGGGCCAGCCCCATGTAGGTCATATGTCTTGTCTTGTTGGTCATATCGACTCCCCCTGATCAGCGCTTCAGATCCGGCAATGTAGCCTCACCACCCCGGGCCTGATCGGTCCAGTAGGAGAGGATGGCGATGGATGCATCGGACCCGAATTTCACGCCGGCCTGGCGCATCTGGTAGTAGCAGCCACGCACGCGGTGCTGCGAGCTTCGCACTACACCATGGCCAATACGATAGGCTGGCCAGGAGACCGCCTTGGACCATTCCTCCTGATGGGAGACCACGGGCAGGAAGGAGAGACGGATGCGTTTGCGGGGTTCGCTATGGCAGGAGACGCAACCAAAATCCATGTTGCCGGCGCGACGATAGAACAGCACCTCGCCGGCATCCCGGGTGAGGCGTTCCATGGGGTGATCCATGGGCGGATCCCAGGCCATGCCGTTGGACTGGGCTGCAATGTAGGTGTAGAGGGCGGTCAGATCCGCCTCGCGGGTGTCCGAGGAGTGCTTGCGGGCGATCGGATCATCTTCCTCCGTGAATCCCTGCAAGGTCTTCATGCAGTGGATGAGACGGCTTTCCAGATCCATCACCCGGCCGGTGTCCTCAAAATACCGGGGCATCTGCACATAGGCACCCTCGAGCACACCGGGACCGAGACCGAAATCACACTGCTCAAGAGAGACATTCTTGGGGCCTCGAGGCTCATGAAACAAATCCTCGCCCCGCCACTCGGTCAACTCGGCGGGATTGTTATCGGCCAGCATCATGAGCTGTTCGCGCCCTGTGAGATAAGGCGAGTCCGATGCGGTCGCCCCCCCGACCACGCTTGCGGCCAAGGCCGTGGCGACCAACCATTGCTTGATCATTTCCGTCTCCTCCACGAATTATTGTCTTGAAGGCCTCCTCCCGCCCCCCTGATGCCCGGGAGGTGATGGCGGACCTTGGGAATAGACTGCGTTCAGAACCGGGAAATGTCAATCGTTTTGGAATAACGAAATAACTATTAGTGATTTCTTATGAAGAGCCGCTCCCACAAGGCGGCAAGAGCAATCTCAGGGGGTCAGCGGTTTTTTTCGTGGGTGAGGAGCCATTGCTTGATGCGGGGGCCGGCGCCCTGGGTTGCGCCGCCATAGCCGCCTACGCCGCCGTGGGCGGGGATGATGCGATGACAGGGGATGATGATGGGCAGAGGATTACCGCGGCAGGCGCCGCCGACAGCCCGGGCGCCGGAGTTCAATTGCCGGGCCAACTGGCCATAGGTGATTGGGGCACCCGAGGGAATACGGCACAGGGCCGCCCACACACGCAGCTGAAAGGACGTGCCCCCTGGGGCCAGGGGTAGATCGAAGCGGAAGGCGGGATCCAGGAAATACGCTGCCAGCTGGAAGGCGGCCTCGGCGCCAAGGCCCGGGGGCGGCGGGCACGGGGCTTCACCGCCAGCGACATAATCCAGGGCTGTCAGGCCGGCGGCATCCCAGGTCAGCGCGATACGCCCCAGGGGGCTTTCGATCACCGCCCGGGATGGCATCCGGCTAATCCACCAGCATCAGTTGCTGGAGGCGCTGGCGGAGCATGATCCGTCGGCCCGGCTCGGTGGCCCGCTCCAGCAGGTCTTCATACAGGGCTCGCGCATCGTCCACCAGGCCCGCATCGGCCAGGGCCTGGGCGGCCTGGAAGCGGGCACTCAGGCCCCAAAGGTCAGTGCTGTTACCCGCCATGGCCGAGCGCAGGTAGTAACGCGCCGCCTGCGCATGCTCGTCCAGGGCGCGATAGGAGTCCGCGGTCCAGAACCACAACTCCCGCCGCTGGCGCGCCTCCACAAGCCGGGGGGCCAGCGCCTGGAAAAGGTTCAGGGCCTCGTCATGGCGGCCCACCGTCTGCAGATCGAACATCACCTGCATGAAGCGATCTCCCGGGTCAGCCTCCAGGCGGCGCACATCAGAGAGAACATCATACAGGCCATCAATCCCTGCCTCCTCCTGCCCACCCAGGATCAGGGCCCGAGCCCGGCGAAGCCCCCAGTCGAAGGGATCGACCCCCTCCGGGGGACGGTGCAGGCCCGCCATGAGTGCCGAGGCGGTGGCAAGATCCCCCGCCTCCAGCGCCTGCTCCACCAACAAATGGCGCACCGGATCCGGCACCTGCCCGGGGCTGCCGAAGGGCCCCTCCCCCAGATACAGTGCATGGAGCAGAGCCGGACCGTGGCCCTCCACCCGCGCCAACTGCTCGCCCAACTGACGATGGGCCTGTTCACGACCGGAAGGGGAGGGGGATCTCAAGGCCACCAGGGCCAGTATCCCGCGGGAGAGATGAGGTTCGCGGCTGTGCAGTTGCGCGGCCCGTTCAAGCCAGTCTGCATCGTCGCCGAGCAGCCACTGTCGGCGGTTGGCCTCACGTTCACCCAGGCGGGCATAGTGTTCCCAGAGCAGATCGGCAGAGAGGTGAAAGACCTCATCCCCATCCCCCAGGATTCGCTGGGATGCCAGGGCGCGCTCCATGATGGCCAGGCCATTGGTGGTGTCACCGCCCCTCTGGACAGCATGCGCGGCTATTGCCTGATAGCGGGCACCGTCCCGGGTGTCTCGCCCCACAGCCTGGGCACGGGCGAGGGCCTGCTCCAGGGTGTCCGTCGCGGAGAGGTCTTCCGCACGGAGGCGCGCCAGCAGACGCAACGCGTCCGCCTCAGATTCCTCCACGCTTTCCAGCGCATCGACCGCTTCCCGGGGACGTTCCAACTGCAGCAGCAGGTGAGCCTCCATCAGGGCCACCCGGGCCACATCATCCGGATAATCAAAACGGTAGCGCCGCAGCGCCGTGAGGGCGTCCTCGGGACGGTCGTCCAGATCATAGGATTCAGCCACCAGGCGACGCCAGGAGCGAAACCAGCTTTCGCTGGCGTTATGGCGACCAAACCAGATCAGAGGGCGCAGGACATCGCGGGCCTCGTGACCCCGGCCCAGGGCAATGAGGGCGTGGGCCTGACGGGTTCGCGTCCAGATGACGAACTCCACCGGCATCTCCACCGGGATTCGGGCGGTGCGCTCCACCACCTGCTCCCAGCGACTGTTCATGCCCAGGATTTCGATGCGGGCCTGCTCCCGCTCCATCCAGCGCACGGGTTCGGCGCGCGGGTCGGGCATTTCCTCCGCCAGCAGGTTCAGAGCCAGTTCCGCAGCCCCGACACGGGCCATGGCCATGGCCTCGTCCACCACACGGTCGGCCTGCGCCGATGTCATGCAGAGCAGCAGGAGACACAGCAGAACCAGACGATGCGGAACCTGGGTCACCGCACGCACGACAAAGCGCCCCGGCACGCCGGGACGCTTTGCAGAATCCATACGAATGAAACCCAGGAGGGCCGTACTTACTTGACGTCTTCCTTGATGCGAGCAGCCTTGCCGGTACGTCCACGCAGGTAGTACAGCTTGGCGCGACGGACTTTACCGCGGCGCTTGACCTGGATCTCGGCCACCGACGGGCTGTAGGTCTGGAAGACCCGCTCCACCCCTTCGCCGTGGGATACCTTGCGCACGGTGAAGGCGGAGTTGATGCCGCGGTTACGCTTGGCGATGCACACGCCTTCAAAGGCCTGCAGGCGCTCGCGGTTACCTTCCTTCACCTTTACCTGGACGACCACGGTGTCGCCAGGGGTAAAGTCGGGCACCTCGCGGTTCATCTGCTCGGCGTCCAGTTGCTGGATGATGTTGCTCATGGTTCGACCCCTGTCAGTCACTGCTCGGCGCGGCCTGCCCCTCGGCATGCTCGCGTTGATATTCTTCCAGCAGGCGGCGATCCGCCTGACTCAATTCCTGTTGCGCCAGTATGTCCGGGCGGCGCATCCAGGTACGCCCCAGGGCCTGTTTGCGACGCCAGCGCTCGATCCGTCCGTGATCGCCGCTGCGCAGCACCGGGGGCACTTCCAGCCCATCGATCATCTCCGGGCGAGTGTAGTGCGGACAATCCAGCAGGCCCGTTGAAAAGGAATCCTGGGCGGCGGAGTCCTCGTCGCCGAGGGCCCCGGGCAGCAGCCGGGCGCAGGCATCCATCAGCACCATGGCCGCCAGCTCGCCGCCGGATAGCACATAATCCCCGATGGACCATTCCTCGTCCACTTCCAACTGAATGAGGCGTTCATCAATACCTTCATAGCGCCCCGCCAGCAGGATCAGCCTGGACTGACCGGCCATGTCATGGACAGCGGCCTGGTCCAGGCGGCGCCCCTGCGGGCTCATGTACAGCACCTTGGCCGGCCGGGGGTCGGCCCCACGGGCCGCACCAATCGCCCGACGCAAGGGCTCCACCTTCATCACCATGCCCGGCCCTCCCCCATAGGGGCGGTCGTCCACGGTGCGATGTCGATCCTCCGTGAAACACCGAGGATCCCAGCACTGCAGGGACATCAATCCCCGCTCCCGAGCCCGGCCGGTAACACCGCATCGGGTCACTGAGGCGACCCACTCGGGAAACACGCTGATTACATCGAAGCGCATGGGATCCTAGAAATCCGGATCCCAGTCCACTCGCATCCTTCCGGCCTCCAGGTCGATCTCGTGGATCACCCGTTCCCGTAGATAGGGGATCAGGCGCTCCCGGTCGCCACGGACCACCAGCACATCGTTGGCACCGGTCTGAATCAGGTTATCCACCTGCCCCAGCAAGATGCCATCCAGTGTTTCCACTGTCAGACCGATCAAGTCGGCCCAGTAATATTCACCTTCGGGCAGAGGTTCGAGCTGTTCTGGCCGGATCGCCAACTGACAACCCACATAGGTGGCTGCCACATCCCGATCATCCATACCCGCAAACTTGGCTACCACCCCCTTACCCTGGGGGCGGCCGTCCTCCAGGGGGACAGCCTGCCATTGCCCATTCCGCTCCATGAGCAGGGGCTCGTACTGCAGAATGCGGTCACGCGGGTCGGTCTCGGAGAAGAGCTTGACCCAGCCGCGAACACCGTGAACGCCGGATATCCGGCCAACAACAATCGGGTCCGAGCCCACGTGCCTGCCTCGTGGCGCCTTAGGCGGCAGCCTGATTCTGCTTCTGGAATTCCTTGAGCAGCTTGGCCACGCGCTCGGAGGTCTGAGCGCCCTTGGACAGCCAGTGCTCCATGCGATCGGAGTCCATGTGCAGGCGCACCTCCTGACCGCGCGCCACCGGGTTGAAGTAACCCAGGCGCTCAATGTAGCCGCTGTCACGGCGACTGCGGGAGTCGGTGACCACAATTTTGTAGAAGGGCGCCTTCTTGGCGCCGCCGCGAGCGAGTCGAATCGTTACCATCTGCGCTTAGCCCTGCTTGTCAGGTATTCCGAGCGGGGGGGTTCCCCGGAGAAACGCGGCATTATACACACGCCGCCCCCGGGCACAAGTAGGGACCGGGGGCCAACACCCCCCTGGCTCCCGGAAGACCCCCTTGCCACCCCGGGGTTAAAAGGGCATCCGGCCGCCCGGCATGCGACCCTTCAGGGACTTCATCATCTTGTTCATGCCGCCCTTGGAGAACTGTTTCACCATCTTGCTCATCTGCATGTGCTGCTTGAGCAGACGATTCACATCCTGCACCTGCGTGCCGGAGCCGGCGGCAATGCGGCGCTTGCGCCGACCCTTGATGATTTCAGGATGACGCCGCTCCTTGGGCGTCATGGAATTGATGATGGCCACCATGCGGCCCATGTCCTTGTCGTGAGCCTTGTTCTTGATGGCATCGGGCAGGTCGCTGGTGCCCGGCAGCTTTTCCAGGAGGGAGTTGACGCCTCCCATTTTCGACATCTGCCCCAACTGGTCCCGCAAGTCCTCCAGATCAAAGCTCTTGCCCTTCTTGATCTTGCGGGCCAGCTTTTCCGCCTTGCCCTGATCCACCTCGCGGGTGGCCTCCTCCACCAGGCTGACCACATCACCCATCCCGAGGATGCGCGAGGCCACCCGGTCCGGATGAAAGGGCTCCAGGGCAGTGGTCTTCTCACCCATCCCCAGAAACTTGATGGGCTTGCCGGTGATGTGGCGCACCGACAGGGCCGCCCCGCCGCGGGCGTCTCCATCGGCCTTGGTGAGCACCACGCCCGTCAGCGCCAGGGCATCATTGAAGGCCTTGGCGGTGTTGGCGGCGTCCTGACCGGTCATGCTGTCCACCACGAACAGGGTCTCGGCGGGGTTGAGGGCCTCGTGCAGACGACGGATCTCGTCCATCATCTCGGCATCCACATGGAGACGACCGGCCGTGTCGATGATGAGCACATCCCGGTGTTGCTTGCGGGCCTGCTCCAGTGCCGCCCTGGCAATATCCACCGGATCCTGTCCGGCGTCACTGGGGAAAAACTCGGCCCCCACTTCGCCAGCCACGGTCTCCAACTGACGAATGGCCGCTGGCCGGTAAACGTCACAACTGGCCACCATCACTTTTTTGTCACGGCGTTCGGTCAGCCAGCGTGAGAGCTTGCCCACGGTGGTGGTCTTACCCGCCCCCTGCAGGCCGGCCATGAGGATGACCGCCGGGGGCTGAACATTCAGGTTCAGGTCGTCGTTGCCCTCGCCCATGACGGCGATCAACTCATCGTTGACCACCTTCACCAGGGCCTGCCCCGGGGTCAGACTGGACAGCACCTCCTGCCCCACCGCTCGCTCCTTGACCCGGGCAATGAATTCCCGAACCACCGGCAGCGCCACATCCGCCTCCAGGAGGGCCTTGCGCACCTCCCGGATGGTCTCCTGGACGTTTTCCTCGGTCAGTCGCGACTGCCCGCGCAGGCGCTTGATGGTGCCCTGAAGGCGATCTGAAAGGCTGTCAAACATGGGAACCTGCCTGGAACGTCGGTAAAAGCGCGGATTATATCTTGAATACATCCCCGCTGCCGAGGCGCACCAGATCTCGCTCGGGCAGCCGCCGCCGCAAGTCCGCGAATATCTCGGACTCCGCGCCGGGCTTGAGATGGGTGATCCCCACCCTGGGCTGGTGCCGCAGCTTGACCAGATCCTGGGCCAGCAGACTGGGGCAATAGTGGCCGGCTCGACGCCCCAGGTCGCGCTCCGCCTCGGGAAAGGCACATTCCACCATCAGCCAGTCCAGGCCCGCATGGTCATTCAGCGCGGCCCACAGATCGTCATTACTGGTGGTATCGCCGGTAAAGGCAAAGGCGCCACGGCCATCCTCCACCCGGTAGCCCACCGCCGGCACCGTATGATTGGCTGGCAGCATATGCACGCGCCGGCCATCGATATCCAGGGGGCGCGTGGCATCCATCTCCTCGAAACAGACCACGGGCCGCTCACGCTCCGGTAACTCGAAAAAGTCGGGCCAGATCTGCCAGTTGAAGATGTGGTGGTGAATGATACGCATGCAGTCGGAGCGGGTGTGAATCACCAGCGGCCGGGACTGCAACCGACTGAACAGGGTATCCACCAGCAAGGGCAGGCAGGCAATGTGATCCAGATGCGTATGGGTAATGAAGACGTGCCGCAGCCGCGCCATGGCCTCCAGGGACAGATCGGCCACGCCCGTGCCACAGTCGATGAGGATGTCATCATCCACGAGCAGTGCCGAGGTACGCCGCCCCGCACCGATACCGCCACTGCAACCCAGCACCTTGATCTCCATGGTCTGCACATCCCCGTCCGCGGCACTGAACACCCTGGGGCTCGATCGTAGCATGGCCGCGAAGGCGGTGACCAAGTCAACGGAGGCCCATGCGCGCATGCACCTTCACCGGGCCTCGATTTTATGCAATGATTCTCGGTCGAAATTTAAGGTTTGGAATCCCTGCATGCTCGTAGCCGCCTTCGGATTACTCGCCACCGTGTTCTACTTCATGGGTGGAGCCCTGTTGATGCAGCGGCTACGCCGTGCCGCCGGCGGGGAGCCCCCCACCGAAAAGGGCAGACCCCTGCTGTTTGCCACGTGGGGCGCCGCCATCGTCCTGCACGCCGTGGTGCTCTACCACTTCATGTTCGGGGCCAACGGGTTTGGCATCGGCGTCTTCAGCGTTGTCTCGATGACAGCCTGGATCATCGCCGTGTTCCTGTTCGTCTGGTCGCTACGCCACCCCATCCATGTGCTGGGCATCATCCTGCTGCCGTTTGCCGGCGTCACCGTGGCGCTGGAGATGGCGCTGGCCGGCGGCACGCCCACGGCCGCGGTCAGCGATCCGGGGCTGCGTGCCCACATGCTGCTGGCCATGATCGCCTTCAGCCTGCTCACCATCGCCGCCATTCAGGCCGGGCTGCTGGCCCTGCAGAACTACAGCCTGCATAACCATCGCCCGGGCGGGTTGATCCGGGCACTACCGCCACTGTCCATGATGGACTCCATGCTGTTCCACATCATCGGCTGGGGCTTCATCTTCCTTACCGCGGCGCTGGCCACTGGCCTGTTCGTGCTGGATGACATTCTTGCGCAACAGCTGGTCCATAAAGTGGTGTTCGCCATCATTGCCTGGGTGGTGTTCGCCATCCTGCTCTTCGGACGCTTCCGTTTCGGCTGGCGTGGTCGCAAGGCCGTGCGCTGGACGCTCATGGGCTTTGCCTGGCTGGTGGTGGCCTACGTGGGCACCAAAGTGGTCATCGACATGATGCTGGGCGTCGGCTGACGCCCCCGCGCGCGTCGGCCCGTCACGCGGGGGGCACTGGCAACCCTTGACAGGGTGGCCGGCCTCTCCGTGTAATGCGGAGGATGTACAACTTCCCCACGGGATGTTAAAGCGACCTTGGAACAAATTCCTCTAGGCGCACTGGCGGCGGTGCTGGTGACGCTGTTTTTCTGTTCGGCCTTTTTCTCCGGGTCGGAAACCGCCCTGATGTCACTGAACCGCTATCGCATGCGCCACATGGCGCAGGCGGGGCATGGTGGTGCGCGGCGCGCCCAGAAGCTGCTGGACAAGCCCGACCGGCTGATTGGCCTGATTCTGCTGGGCAACAACTTCGTCAACATCCTGATCACCCAGCTGGCCACCTATATCGGCTTCAGGATCCATGGCGACGTGGGCGTGGCCGTGGCCACCGGCCTGCTCACCCTCACCCTGCTGGTCTTTGCCGAGGTAGCCCCAAAAACCCTCGCCGCCCTGCACTCGGATCGTATCGCCTACCCGGCCGCCTACGTCTTCACGCCGCTGCTGGTGGTCGCCTATCCCCTGGTATGGACGGTGAACCTGGTGGCCAATGCCGTGCTGCGCGCCGTGGGCATCCGCTCTCATGACCGCGCCCACCACGCCCTGTCCAGCGAGGAATTGCGTGTGGCGGTGAACGAGGCGGGCAGTCTGATCCCCGCCCGCCATCAGCGCATGCTGGTGGCCTTGCTGGATCTGGAAAAGGCCACTGTCGAAGACATCATGGTGCCCCGCAACGAGATCGTGGGTATCGACCTGGAGGATGACTGGGAAGAGATCGAAGACCAGATCATCCACAGTCAGTACACCCGCCTGCCGGTCTTCAAGGGCAACGTGGACAACATGCTGGGTTTCATTCACCTGCGACGGGTATTGCCCATGGTCCACCGGGATGAATTCACCCCCGACCAGCTGCGCGACAACCTGCGCGAGCCCTACTTCATCCCCCAAGGCACCAACCTCAACCGCCAGTTGCTCAATTTCCAGCGCGAGCAGCGGCGCATCGGCATGGTGGTGGATGAATACGGCGACATCGAAGGCCTGGTCACCCTGGAAGACCTGCTGGAGGAGGTGGTGGGCGAATTCACGACCGACCCATCCGCCGTCTCGCCCGAGGTGCTGCCCCAGGAGGATGGCAGTTATCTGGTGGACGCCACGATCCACCTGCGGGAACTCAACCGCATCGTGGGTACGCGGTTCGCGGTGGACGGTCCGCGCACCCTCAATGGCATGCTGCTGGAGTACTTGGAAACGATCCCGGATGCGAATACCAGCGTCCTCATTGACCGCTACCCCATCGAGATCGTGCATGTGAAGAGCAACGCCATCAAAACCGTGCGCATCGGCCCGCGCCTGCCCGCCAAGGCCGGGGGCCAGGACAGCAGCACTCACTGAGCCTGTTCAGGCCCCGCCCCGGCAACTCACGGAACCACGATCATGGCCAAGCCCCGCGTCCAGCATGAATGCACCGCCTGCGGGGCCCTGTCTCCCAAATGGGCCGGCCAGTGCCCGGACTGCGGCGCCTGGAACACCCTGACGGAAGTGATGACCCAGCCGACGGCCCATGCTGCCACCGGCAGCCGCTTCGCTGGCTACGCAGGCGGTCCCGCTCAGGTAAAGCGCCTGGGCGAGGTCACCACCGAAGGCGATGCCCGCAACACCACGGGCATCTCGGAGCTGGACCGCGCCCTGGGCGGCGGACTGGTGCAGGGCTCGGTGGTGCTCATCGGCGGCGACCCGGGCATCGGCAAGTCCACCCTCCTGCTACAGGCCCTCGCCACCCTGCCTGACCTGGCCAGCCTCTACGTCACTGGCGAGGAATCCCCTGAACAGGTTTCCCTGCGCGGCCGCCGCCTGGGCCTGCCCTGTGAAGACCTGCGTCTGCTCACCGAGACCTGCGTGGAACGCATCATCGAGCATGCCCAGCGGGAAAAACCCCAGGTCATGGTGGTGGACTCCATCCAGACGATCCATTCCGAACAACTGCAATCGGCCCCCGGTTCGGTGGCCCAGGTCCGGGAAAGTGCGGCAATCCTGGTACGCTATGCCAAGCAGACCGGTACTGCCGTGTTCATCGTGGGCCACGTCACCAAGGAAGGCCAGATTGCCGGCCCACGTGTGCTGGAACATATGGTGGACACGGTGCTCTATTTCGAGGGAGATCCCGGTGGCCGCTACCGCGTGCTCAGGGCGGTAAAGAACCGCTTCGGCGCCGTGAATGAACTCGGGGTCTTCGCCATGCTGGAGACGGGCCTCAAACCGGTGAGCAACCCCTCGGCCATCTTCCTGTCGCGCCACGAGGAACCGGTGCCCGGCAGCGTCATCATGGTCACCCGGGAGGGCACGCGTCCCCTCATGGTGGAGGTACAGGCCCTGGTGGCCGAGAGCCACGCCCCTCAGCCCCGGCGCGTGACCGTGGGACTGGAACAGAACCGCCTCGCCATGCTCCTGGCGGTACTGCATCGTCACGGCGGCCTCGCCCTCTATGACCAGGACGTCTTCGTCAATGTGGTGGGCGGCGTGCGCGTCACGGAAACCGCGGCCGACCTGCCCATGCTGCTCTCCGCCTTGTCCAGCTTCCGCGACCGCCCCCTGCCCCATGAACTGGTGAGCTTTGGCGAGGTGGGCCTGGCCGGCGAGATCCGTCCGGTCCCCAATGGCGAGGAGCGCCTGCGGGAGGCCGCCAAACACGGCTTTACCCGCGCCGTGGTACCCGCCGGCAACGCACCCCGCAAACCCATCCAGGGCATGGAGATCACCGCTGCCAGCCGCCTGGCCCAGGTCCTGGACGTCATCTGAGACCGGTCACCCAGGCAACCACAACGGCGCTTCGTGCTACCCTCTGTTTCGCGTATCATTCCACTCCCAGCCCGAGGCCCAGAATGACCACAGGCGACACCCCCGACAACCCTGCCGAATTCGAAAAGGACCTGGAAGCCCTGGAGGCCCTGGTGGCGCGCATGGAACAGGGGGAATTGTCGCTGGAAACCTCGCTGGAAGAATTCGAGCGCGGTATCGCGCTCACCCGCCGCTGCCAGAAGGCCCTGACAGCGGCGGAACAGAAGGTGCGTCGACTCACCGAGGATGGCACCGAGATCGATCTCGACACGCCCGAACCAGCGGGCCCGGACGGAGAAGACTGAGTGGAATCACGTATTTCCGATCTGCAACAACGGGTTGAAGCCGCCCTGGCCGGCTGGCTGCCCGAATCCAACATCCTGCCAGGCCGTCTCCACGAGGGCATGCGCTACTCTGCCCTGGATGGCGGCAAGCGCATCCGCCCGGTGCTGGCCTATGCCACGGGCAGTGCCCTGGGTGTGCCCCTGGATCAGTTGGACGGTCCTGCCTGCGCCGTGGAACTGATTCATGTGTATTCCCTGGTGCATGACGACCTCCCCGCCATGGATGACGACGACCTGCGCCGTGGCAAACCCACCTGTCACAAGGCCTACGACGATGCGACCGCCATCCTGGTGGGAGACGCCCTGCAGGCCCTGGCCTTCCAGATCCTGGCCACCGACCCCAAAATGGTGGACGACCCGGGTGCCCGGCTGCGCATGGTGGATCAACTGGCCCGCGCCTCGGGCTCCCGGGGCATGGTCGGCGGCCAGGCCATCGACCTGGGCTCCGCCGGCAAGCAACTGGATATTGCCGAACTGGAGGGCATGCACGTGCACAAGACCGGCGCCCTGATCCGGGCCGCCGTGCTCATGGGCGCCACCAGTCGTCCTGACGTGGACCCGCAGACCCTCGAGGGCCTGGACCGCTTTGCCAAATGCATCGGCCTGGCCTTCCAGATCCGCGACGACATCCTGGACGTGGAAGGCGACACCCAGACCCTGGGCAAGACCCAAGGGGCAGACCAGGCCCTGGGCAAGGCCACCTACCCGGCCATCATCGGTCTTGACGCCTCCAAGCAGCAGGCCCGGGAGCTGGTGGACCGGGCCCTGGACGGCATTGCCGGGCTGGATGAACGGGCCGACCTGCTGCGCTGGATCGCCCGCTTCATCGTCGAGCGTATCAACTGAAGGGTTCGGCTTGCACACCCGGCCACCCCCCGTGATAATGAAAGTTTTCCTCGAATGGCAGTGAGATGACACAGACTGATTCGTATCCCCTGCTCTCGCGCATCCACGGTCCGGAGGACATCCGCGGCTGGTCCATGGATGAACTCTCCTCCCTGGCGGAAGAGATGCGGGCCTTTCTGCTGGAATCCGTCTCCCGAACCGGCGGCCACCTGGCGGCCAACCTGGGTACGGTGGAACTGACCATTGCCCTGCACCATGTCTTCAACACGCCCGAGGATCGTCTGGTGTGGGACGTGGGCCACCAGAGCTATCCCCACAAGATCCTTACCGGCCGGCGCGAGGCCATGCAGTCCCTGCGCCAGAAGGACGGCCTGGCCGGCTTTCCCAAGCGCGACGAAAGCTGTTACGACTGCTTTGGCGTGGGCCATTCCAGCACCTCCATCAGTGCCGCCCTGGGCATGGCCCTGGGGGCCCGCCAGCAGGGCGAACGGCGAAAATCCGTGGCCATCATCGGCGATGGCGCCATGACTGCAGGTATGGCCTTTGAGGCCCTCAATCATGCGGGCGACGAAAAGGCTGACCTGCTGGTGGTGCTCAACGACAACAACATGTCCATCTCGGCCAATGTGGGTGCCCTCAACCGACACCTGGCCAGCCTGCTGTCCGGCCCCATGTATTCCAGCATGCGCGAGGGCAGCAAGCGTGTCCTGGACCACGTGCCCCCCATGCGGGAATTCATGCGCCGTGCCGAGGAACACGTGAAGGGCATGATTGTTCCCAGCACCCTCTTCGAGGAACTGGGCCTGAACTATTTCGGACCGGTGGACGGTCACGACGTGAACGGCATGGTGAAGATGCTGCGCAACCTCTACACCATGGAGGGCCCGATCCTGCTGCATGTGGTCACCCACAAGGGGCGTGGCTACGGACCGGCCGAGGAGGATCCCTGCACCTATCATGGCGTCGGGAGCTTTGACCCTGACCAGGGCATTCAGAGCGGCAAGAGCAGCGGTTCGCCCACCTACACCCAGGTGTTTGGTCAGTGGCTATGCGACCAGGCCGAAGCGGATGAGCGCATGGTCGCCATCACCCCCGCCATGAGCGAGGGCTCGGGCATGACGGCTTACGTGGAGCGCTTCCCCGAACGCTACCATGACGTGGGCATTGCCGAACAACATGCCATCACCCTGGCTGCGGGCCTGGCCTGCGAGGGCGTGAAGCCCGTGGTGGCCATCTATTCCTCATTCCTGCAACGCGGCTACGACCAACTGATACACGATGTGGCCCTGCAGAACCTGCCCGTACTGTTTGCCGTCGACCGCGCCGGCGTGGTGGGCCCTGACGGCCCCACCCACGCGGGAAGCTTCGATCTCTCATTCCTGCGCTGCATCCCCAACATGGTCATCATGGCCCCGGCGGACGAGAACGAATGCCGGCGCATGCTCTCCACCGGTTTCCTTCTGGATCAACCCGCCGCCGTGCGCTATCCCCGTGGCAAGGGCCCGGGCGCCCTGCCCGAACCGGGCCTGGTCCCCCTGCCCGTGGGTGAGGCGGAAGTCCGCCGCCGCGGCAAGGGCGTGGCCATTCTGGCTTTCGGCACCCCCCTCGCTCAGGCCCTCGAGGTGGGTGAGCGACTGGACGCCACGGTGATCAACATGCGTTTTATCAAACCCCTGGACGAGCAGCGGGTGCTGGAAGCCGCCCGGGCGCACGACCTGCTGGTCACCGTGGAAGACAACGTGGTGGCCGGCGGCGCCGGCGGTGCTGTGGCCGAGTGCCTGGCCCACCATGACATGGCCATCCGGCTGCTGCAGCTGGGCTTGCCGGATCGTTTCCAGAGCCACGGCAGCCGCGAGGAACTGCTGGTCGATGCAGGCCTCGACGCCGACAGCATGGAGGCCGCCATTCGCAAGCGCCTGGGCCCGCAGGCTTGTGCCAGTGCGGCGGGTGGCGTAATATCCGACAAAATTGGTAAAGTTTAATCGCGGTGCCCAAATATACTCTCAAGGTGCTGACCGACTTCGCGTCAGCGCACACCCTGCGGGACTATCCCGGAGATTGCGCCCGGCTGCACGGCCACAACTGGAAAGTCGAGGCCGAAGTGGAGGCCTCGCAGCTCGATGCGCTGGGTATGGCGGTGGACTTCAAGACCATCAAGGGGTTGGCGCGGGAGATTGCCGGCCAGCTGGATCACCAATACCTGAATGATCTGGAACCCTTCCGGGACCTGAACCCGACCGCCGAAAACATTGCCGCGTGGTTCTTCCACGAAATGACGGCACGACTCGACGCCCCCCATGTGCGGGTCAGCGCCATCACCCTGTGGGAGACCGAGAGGGCTTGTGTGCGGTACTCGGAAGACCAGTCAAAGGACTCAGCCTTATGAGCACAATCGTTCCGAAGTTGATCACGCCGGCCATCCCCGACGTGCAGGCCAGCGCGGATACCCGCGAGATCCCCATCAACAAGGTGGGCATCAAGGACATCCGCCACCCGGTGCGGGTGACCGATCGCACCGGCAACGACCAGCATACCGTGGCCCGATTCTCCATGTATGTGAACCTGCCCCATAACTTCAAGGGCACACACATGTCACGTTTCGTGGACATCCTCAATGCCCACGAGCGTGAAATCACGGTGGAAACGTTCAAGCTCATGCTGCATGAGATGGCCGAACGCCTGGAGGCGGCCGCCGGTCATCTGGAGATGAACTTCCCTTATTTCGTGAACAAGCCGGCCCCTGTCACCGGGGTGTGCAGTCTCATGGACTACGATGTGAGCTTTATCGGCGTGATCCAGGACGGCAAACCGCAAATGAACATTCAGGTTCTGGTCCCCGTGACCAGCCTGTGCCCCTGTTCCAAGGGCATCTCCGAGTATGGCGCTCACAACCAGCGTTCACACGTCACCGTGAACGTGCGCATCAAGGACTTCATGTGGGTGGAAGAACTCATCGACCTGGTGGAGAAAGAGGCCTCTTGCGAGCTTTATGGACTGCTCAAGCGCCCGGACGAAAAATACGTCACCGAGCGGGCCTATGATAATCCCAAGTTCGTGGAAGACCTGGTGCGGGACATTGCCGTGCGCCTGAATCAGGACGAGCGCATCTCCGCCTACTCCGTGTCATCGGAGAATTTCGAATCCATTCACAATCACTCCGCCTACGCCCTGATCGAACGGGACAAGGAACTGGAAGCACTGGCACTGGCCGGGGCCTGAGCCCCCAGCATGTGCTCATGGCCGGGCCCTGGCCCGGCCATCCCGTGGCACTTCAGCCCAGCGGGCGTCTATTCAACACCCTCGAACTGGTTACGAATGCGTTCCAGTACGGCCTCGGCCTGCTGGGCATCCAGAATCTCCCCCTCCTGATCCCTCGCCACGATTCGCACGCGCCCCTCGGCTTCACCGAGCAAGATGCGGTACTGGGTATCCCGGCGCAGGGCTGGCGCCTCTTCACTACCGAACAGGCGACTGAGGAACCCTCCCTCCTCGGCATCCTGCTCCGGGCGGTAGGTGACGAAATATGTCCCGGCGCTGCGGTCCTGATCATCCACCAGCAGGGAGGCACGATCCAGCATCACACCCAGACGACGCCACACACTCAGAAAACGATCCTGAATCTCCAGTACCGGTTCCCCCTCCATCTGAGTGATGCGCAGTGACGGCGTCACATCCCGGGCCTCCTCGGCCACGGCCTGTGCCGCCTGTTCTTCCGCCGGCCCCAGGTGGCTCATGATCTGCACCAGCATACGGGCCTCGGCCTCGGGATCGGCCGGTGCCATCCGCCAACGCACCTCATCCTGGCCCACTGCCACCTCGCGGGTACTGCGATGACTGACAAACACCACGGCGGCGGAATCCCCGTCCGGCTCCACCCTCACCCGGAACTGATCCCGCGTACTGGCGTCGTAGGAATCCCCGAACACACGTCCGATCAACTGGCGGATGCCCCCTTCGATGGGCACACCGGCCTCCATCTGCATCCACTCCGTCTCGAGCAGGCCCTGGCGCGGCTCATGCCGAGCCAGCGGCACGTCCTGCTGGTCGAAAAATGCACGCAGCCGCGGCCAGAGTTCATCCGGTGGCATGTCCACTTCCAGCCAGCGCACGGGACCGTCCCTGACCACCCGAACGCCCTCGGGATAACTCAGTACCCGCTCAGAGCGCATCGCCGTACCCTGCGAGCGCTCCTGGGCCTGAGTCTGCACGTTGCTTGCCGCCCCGCCTGCACTGGCACGCCCCGCCGGGGCATCGGGAATCCGGAACGAACCATCCACTTCGGGAGCCACCAGATCAGGCGGCACCTCCAACGGAGGTGTCTCGGCACGGTCGGCGCTATCACGTTCACCGAGCAGACCGCAGCCACCAATCAACAGGGTGCCCGCCAGGACCGGCAGCAGGTGCCGGGGCTTTGGAAAAACCGATGATGCTTTCATGAATACGAGGGACTCAGGGGAATGTCGGCGGCCTTGAGGGCGTCACGCAAGGGCTCACGCAGGTGCTCGGACAGTGGCGTCAGGGGCAGGCGGATCCCGGGAGGGATCAGCCCCATTTCGTGGAGCGCCCACTTCACCGGGATGGGATTCGACTCCACAAACAGTGCACGATGCAGCCCCCGGACAGGGGCCTCGGCGGCCTCCGCGGCGGCCCGGTCACCCGCCAGGGCCGCCTTGCACATCTCGTGCATTGCCCGAGGCGCCACATTGGCGGTCACAGAGATCATGCCTCGCCCACCGGCCAGCATGAAGTCAAGGGACGTGGGGTCATCGCCGCTGTAAAGATCCAACCGATCGCTACAGCGGGCCAGCACATCCCGTGCCCGTTGAACATCGCCTGTGGCCTCCTTGAGACCAATGATATTGGAAATGCTGGACAGACGTTCCGCCGTCTCGGGCAACAGATCCACCGCCGTGCGGCCGGGCACGTTGTAGAGGATCTGAGGGATGGGCACCGCATCCGCCACGGCCTTGAAGTGGCGATAGAGGCCTTCCTGGGTGGGCTTGTTGTAGTACGGCGTCACCAGCAGACAGGCATCGGCCCCGGACTGCATGGCCAGACGGGTAAGCTCAATGGCCTCTGCCGTGGAGTTGGCCCCGGTTCCGGCAATCACCGGTACCCGTCCCTTGGCGAACGCCACCACCTGCCGCACCACCTGGCAATGTTCACGCACATCCAGGGTGGCGGACTCACCTGTGGTGCCCACGGCGACAATGGCGTCCGTGCCGTGGTCCACGTGAAACTCCACCAGCGCCTCCAGCGCCGCCTCGGCGAGGGAACCATCCTCGTTCATGGGCGTGGCCAGGGCCACCATGCTGCCGTGAAACATCGAAACCTCCGCACTGGATACAGGCCCACATAGTAATGTCCACCCCCTCCCCCATCAAGCGTGATGGCATGCCAACGACCACCACACCCCACCATCACGGTGGCTTTACCCTCGGGCTCCTTGATAATCTCTGGGATCAGCCGCACCGGATTCCCCCAGGATGCCCCAATCCCCGCGTCACTCCCGTAGTACCCATCTGCTCATCTCAGCCATGGGTGAACAACAACCCGGACTGCTGGACCACCTGACCCGGGCAATACTCGACAGTGGCTGCAGTATTCAGGACAGTCACATGGCCGTGCTGGGCAATGCCTTCACCGCCACCCTACTGGTCTCAGGCAATTGGAACACCCTGAGCAAACTCGACGGCGCCCTGGTCAGCCTGGCCCGCCAGCAGGGCCTGGACGTACACACCCGGCGTACTGGCCCCGGACAGCGGGAAGGTCATAGCCTGCCTTACTCGGTGGACGTGATCGCCCTGGACCAACCGGGAATCGTTCACCAACTGGTCGGCTTCTTCTCCTCCCGAGGCGTGACGATTCGCGAGATGAACAGCCAGGCCTACACCGCCGCCCATTCCTCCACCCCCATGTTCACGGCCCACCTGTCGGTGGAAATCCCCGCCACCGAGCACATCGCCTCACTGCGGGAGGATTTTCTGGACCTGTGCGATGAACTGAACCTGGATGGCGTGATCGAACCGATCAAGGGTTGAGTCCACCTCACCCCGACCACCCCACTGCCAGAAGGAATGTCTCATGTCCCAACCCGCCCCCCAGGTTGCCCTCGACCAGCCAGTGCCGGACTTCGAATTGCCTGCCACCGGCCATGACGCACCGCTGCGCCTGTCGGACCTGCTGGGAGACCGACATCTGGTGCTGTATTTCTACCCCCGGGACGATACTCCGGGCTGCACCACCGAGGGCAAGGACTTCACTGAACACTACGCGCGTCTGGAACAGGCCGGCGCCCGCGTGCTGGGTGTCTCCCGGGACACGCTCAAGTCCCATGACAAGTTCAAATGCAAGTACGGATTCCCCTTCGAGTTGCTCTCGGACGAGGAGGAACGGGTCTGCGAGTTGTTCGGGGTCATGAAACTGAAAAACATGTACGGTAAACAGGTGCGCGGCATTGAGCGTTCCACCTTTCTCATCGATCGCCAGGGTGTCCTGCGCAAAGAATGGCGCAAGGTCAAGGTGCACGGGCATGTGGACGCAGTCATCGAAGCCCTGGAGTCACTGGACCGGTAGCCCACTCGCCGGCCCAGGATCCACCGGGGCCCTTCCTGCCATCAGCAACTCCCAGGGTGCTTCCATGGTAAAGACGGCATGGTAAAAAAAGAGATCCACGGCAAGCGGCTGCTCGTCCTGGACACCAATGTGCTCATGCACGACCCCACCGCCCTGTTCCGCTTCCAGGAACACGACATCTACCTGCCCATGGTGGTGCTGGAAGAACTGGATCGCAGCAAGAAAGGCGTCTCGGAAGTGGCCCGCAATGTGCGGCAGGTCAGCCGCTTCATCGATGAACTCATGGGAGAGGCCCGTCAGGAAGATATTGCCCGCGGCGTGCCCCTGACGGGCGTGGGCTTTGCCGATCCGGCCAGACTCAATGGCCACGGCCGTTTGCTGTTCCAGACCCACGCCATGGCCAGCCGACTGCCGGACACCCTGCCCGGAAACACGCCGGATCACACCATTCTGAGCACCGCCCTCACCCTGCAGCAGGAACGCCCGGATCAGTGCGTCACGCTGGTATCAAAGGACATCAACCTGCGGATCAAGGCCACCGTCCTGGGCATCCACGCAGAGGATTATTACAACGACCAGGTGCTGGACGACGTCAACCTGCTCTACGCCGGCACCCACGAACTGCCGACCGACTTCTGGGACAGTCACGTCAAGGCCATGGACTCCTGGCAGGACAGCGGCCGCACCTTCTATCGCATTACCGGCCCCATCACCGGACAATGGCACCCCAACCAATTCCTGTATCGCACGGACGACCCCGCCTTCGTGGCCATGGTCCGGCAGGCGGAAACCAACACCGCCGTGGTGGAGATGGTCCGTGACTACACCGGGCCGCGTCACACCGTATGGGGCATCAACGCCCGCAACCGGGAGCAGAACTTCGCCCTCAACCTGCTCATGGACCCGGAAGTGGACTTTGTCAGCCTGGTGGGCGCGGCCGGCACGGGCAAGACCCTGCTCACTCTGGCCGCCGGCCTGGCACAAACGCTGGAGGAGAACCTCTACAAGGAAATCATCATGACCCGGGTCACGGTACCCGTGGGCGAGGACATCGGCTTCCTGCCGGGCACCGAGGAGGAAAAGATGGCCCCCTGGATGGGCGCACTCATGGACAACCTGGAGGTACTCACACAAGCCGACACCGGCGGCGACTGGGGCCGTGCCGCCACCCAGGAATTGCTCAAGAGCCGGGTGAAGATCCGCTCACTGAATTTCATGCGCGGCCGCACCTTCCTCAACCGCTACGTAATCCTGGATGAAGCCCAGAACCTTACCTCCAAACAGATGAAGACCCTGATCACCCGTGCCGGCCCCGGCACCAAGGTGGTCTGCCTGGGCAACGTGGGCCAGATCGACACCCCCTACCTCACCGAGACCAACTCCGGGCTCACCTACGTGGTGGACCGCTTCAAACACTGGGAACACAGCGGCCACGTCACCCTGCAACGCGGCGAACGCTCCCGCCTGGCGGATTTTGCCTCCACGAACTTGTAAGCCAGGCCTTCGCGGGCGAGGCCCGCTCCCACGGCTCCCCACAGCTGCCCCGATCAAGCGGCTTCATCCTGGGCTTCTTCTTCCGGGACATTCTCGTAGCGGGGCCAGGAACGGATCACGGCCTGAATCAGGGTGGCCAGCGGAATGGCAAAGAATGCCCCCCACAACCCCCATATGCCCCCAAAGATCATCACCGCCGCGATGATCGCCACCGGATGCAGGTTCACCACCTCGGAGAACAACAACGGCACCAGCACATTGCCATCCAGGAACTGGATCACACCATAAGCGATCAGCACATAGGTGAACTCACTGGTCAGCCCCCACTGGAAATAGGCCACCAGTGCCACCGGGAGGGTCACCACCGCAGCCCCCACATAGGGAATGATCACCGACACCCCTACGGTGAAGGACAACAGCAGGGCATAGTTCAGATCAAAGAAGATGAAAGTGAGATAACTGGCCGCCCAGACAATGAGGATCTCGATGAACTTGCCACGTACATAGCTGGCAATCTTCAGGTTCACCTCCTGCCACACCTCGGCGGCCAGGGCGCGATCCCGGGGCAGGAAGCCGGTAATCCATCTCAGGATCGCGTCCCTGTCCTTGAGCAAAAAGAAGACCATCAGGGGCACGATCACCAGGTAGACCATGATCGTGGCCATATGCACCGCCGAGGCCAGTGTCAGATTGACCATACGCTGCCCCAATGCGACCGACTCGGCGCGGATGGAGCCCATGATCTCGCGCACCTGCTCCTCAGAGATGAACTGCGGATAACGCTCCGGTAATTGCAACAGGATGTTCTGCCCCTGAGCCACCATGTTGGGCAATTCACGCACCAACTGAGTGATCTGCTGCGTGAGCACCGGCACCACCACGAGCAGTGTGGCCACCAGCATGGTCAGGAACAACAGGAACACGATGGCCACCGCCGGCATGCGAGGAATGCGCCAGTCCTGCAGTTGACGCACGGCCCCCTCCAGCAGATAGGCAAAGATCACACTGGCCAACAGGGGTGCCAGCAGCTTGCCGGCGAAGATGACGATGGCAAATCCCAGGGTGAGCAGGAACGCCAGGATCACCACTTGGGGATCGGAGAAATGCCGGTCGTACCAGCGCTTGAGGACCGGGATCATCATCTCTCGCCCTCGCCTTCGCACAACTCACGGTAATGGCGCGCGAAGACCGCTTCCAGGTCATCAATGACCTCCCGGGCCTCACGCCCCTGGAGCATGTGCTGACTCATGAGCATCGAGGTCTCATTGAGCAAGCGTGCCTTGTCCAGCATGGGGTAGGTACTCGACAGACGCTTCATGGCCTTGATCACCGTCTCCTCTTCCGGCCGCGGTATGGCCTGGGGCTCGGGCACCGGTACATCCTTCCGGCCACCACGGGTGGCCAGAAACTCGGCAAAGGCCAGCAGCATCTCCCGTTCCGCCTCCGGCAAATCCCGATACAGCCCCACCAGGCGTTGCTGGGAATCCTTTTGGAGAGGGTTCATTCCAGACACGTTCAAACAGTTACTCCATCTTCAGGCTGAATACAGGCATCTTGCGACGCTCCTGCATCAGTTGCAGTTCGGTGACCAGCGCCATCACCACCTGGTCAGTGATCTTTTGCATGCCACCCCACTCCCGCCGGGCCTCCACCAGTAGTTCCGTGATCACTGGAGGTGGATTATGTCCCTGCTCCATGATGATGTCTTCCAGCATGCCGGGTTTCACTTCCGGACGGAACAGCAGGCCATAGGTGAGCGGATCCGGCCTGACGGCCAACCATCGGCCCGCGTCATCCACAAGGAGGGGTTCCAGCCCATCGGGCAAGGTGACCGAGCCATGATACAGGGTCAGTACCCGCTGCCCGTCCAGTGCCTCGGCCAGCGCATCACCCGCCCCGGCCGCGGTCTTGCGGGCGGTGACAAAACCAATGGTATAGGCCGGCTCCATGGAGGCGGCCCCCCCGGCCGCCTGAGCCACCAGCAGGCCGCCCATCCCCAGGCCGACCACCGGTCGCCGAGCCTTCTGAAAGATACGGATCAATTGCAGTTCATCGGCAACCTGTGGGTTGTTCTCCTCATCCGCCGTGGGCCAGGCCCCGCCCAACAGCCACAGGCCGTCGAACTGGCCGGCAGATCCAGGCAACCCCTGCCCCACAAAGGGCCGATAATAACTGAACCCGATGTCCCGTTTTTCCAGCTGGGTCTCGATCAGGCCGAGAAATTCCGAATAGGTGTGCTGAACAACCGCATAATTCTTCATCATCGGCTCCTGGCGCGGATCGCGGGCCGAGGCCCACCGGATCAGACGCTGACGCTGGATGGATGGCCTGTGGAGGCGCCGTCGCCGGACGGCTGCCTGTCACAGTAGTCGCGGGCAAAGCTGAGAAGTTCCTCCACGGCCCGCAAACGAAACTTCTGGCGCTGATGCACGAAAGCAAACTGCCGGGTCAGGCCGGGTTCCAGAGGGATGCCCTCCAGACGATTGAGGGCCAGTTCCTTGTCCAGGGTGGCGCGAGAGAGGATGGAGACCCCCATGCCCGCCTCCACGGCGCCCTTGATGGCCTCGGGACTGCCCAACTCCAGGCTCACGGTCAGGGCATTGCGCCCCATCCCCAGCTCGATCAGATAATCGGCGATCACCTCCCGGGTGCCGGACCCCTCCTCCCGGCAGATAAAGGGATAAGGCAATACCTCTTCCATGGTTACCGATGCCTTTCCCGCCAGGGGATGCCCGGGGGGCACGATCACCACCAGTTGATCCATCTGACAGACTTCCACCTGCAGATTGCGGTTCGAGACCGGTCCTTCCACCACCCCCAGATCGATGATGTTGTTCTCCACCATGGAGACGATGCCCTCGGAGTTGGCCACCTTAAGGCGGATGTTCACCTCGGGATGCTTGCGCTTGAAATTACCCAGCAGGGCCGGAAGCATGTATTCGGCAATGGTGGTGCTGGCCCCCAGGGTGAGAGCACCGGAGACATCCCCGGTGATCTCGCGGATGGCATTCTCCATCTCCCCATAGGCCTCGAAGATGCGCTCGGCATAGCGAAAGGCTGCCCGCCCCGCCTCGGTGAGGCTCACCCGATTATGGGTGCGATCAAACAGCCGGGTGTTGAAATGTTCCTCCAACTGGCGCACCTGGAACGTCACCGCGGGCTGCGTCATGTGCAAGGCCTCGGCCGCCTTGGTGAACGAGAGCAGTCGGGCCACGGTGTAAAATACTTGAAGTCGTCGGTCAGCCATTTTGCAAATTCCCTGTCGAAGCCTTACCTTGCCATGGTACTAAGTAATCCACCTCGGGGCACTTCATGACCATCACAGGGGAGCCTCCCGCATGAGCAAGGCCTGGAAACAACTGGATCTGGAAGGCGCAGGGCTGCAGACGATGAACGCCCGGCTCACCCGGGATATGCGTCGCCGCCCCCTGGCCTACGGGCTGGCGTTGGCCTTCCCCTTGGGACTGCATCGATTTTACCTGCGCGAGCCCCGGGGGGGGGCCGCCTATCTGGCGCTCACCCTGCTCAGCTTCGGCCTGTGGATGGCGGGGGGGAGTCTCTGGGCCCTGGTACCACTGGGCGTGATGCTGGTCGGGGTGGTCTTCGACCTGTTCTGGATGGATGGTTACATCACCCGCTATAACAAGGCCCTGCGCATGCGCCATTTTCTCAGGCCCGGCCACGAGCCGCCCAGGGATTACCGGGGTCGCGTGCACAAGACGGGGATGCTGGAAGCCTATCAACAGCAGAAGGAACAGGAGCGGGCCGGCCATCAGCCGATGTCCATGGAAGACCCGCAGACCGGGGCCTCCCCGGGGCATGGGGATTTACAAGGCATCCCCTCCTTCAACGAGCAGGAGGCCATGCTGCGGGAACTTGCCAGGAGCCGTAACCAACGTCGAGTCTCATCCCGGGATCGAGACAATGCAACCGACGGCGACGAAGGAGCCAGAAAACCGGACCGGACATAAACCGTCATCCGGCCCCCTGCTGGCTTACGGGTCGCCGGGACGCCAGACGCCGAAGGCCTCCTGGGGCGGCTCCTGCTGAACCGGAGCAGCCTGTTGCTCCCGTTGCTGGCGCTCCACATCGTCATGCACATGACGCATGAACGCCGCCAGCTGCTCGAGAAACTCCTCTCGCTTGGCCGCGGGGATGGGCTGGCAACCCAGCAGGTAGCCACTGATGGCCGACATGTACTGCACGGTCACCAGGGGATCATGACAACGCTCATCGTGCTCCACCAGGATATCCTGGAGTTTCTGCACGAGTTCACCGGAAAGCTGCAGGGATTCAGACATGGTGCCAAGGATACTCGGTGTGAATTGTGCCGGGCAAGACGCAGCATTGATCGCCCGGGCCGCGGGCCGTTCGGAAACGGCCCGCAACGACGGTCTCAGGCAAACGTCAACTGCCCATCGGTGACAGCCACCCGGATCACATCCCCGGGGCCATAATCCCCCTTGAGGATGCGCTGCGCCAGGGCATTCTCCAGTTGCTGCTGGATGGCCCGCTTCAGCGGACGGGCCCCATATACCGGATCAAAGCCCGCCTCGCCCAGGCGATCCAGGGCGGCATCGCTCACTTCGAGGGAAAGATCCCGCTCCGTGAGCCGCTGGCGCAGATAGTCCAGCTGAATCAGTGTGATGGCGCGAATCTGCTCGCGCCCCAGGGGATGGAAGACCACCACTTCGTCCACCCGGTTGATGAACTCGGGACGGAAGTGGTTACCCAACTCATCCATCACCGCCGACTTCATCTGGTCATAGTGCTCCTCTCCAGCCATTTCCTGGATGAGTTGAGAGCCCAGGTTGGAGGTCATCACGATCACCGTGTTGCGAAAGTCCACGGTGCGCCCGTGGCCATCGGTCAGCCGCCCATCGTCCAGCACCTGCAACAGCACGTTGAAGACATCCGGGTGGGCCTTTTCCACCTCGTCCAGCAGGATGACGGAGAAGGGCTTGCGGCGCACCGCCTCGGTGAGATAGCCGCCTTCCTCATAGCCCACGTACCCGGGAGGAGCACCAATCAGACGGGCCACCGAGTGTTTCTCCATGAACTCCGACATATCGATACGGATCATGGCATCCTCGGTATCGAACAGGAAATTGGCCAGCGCCTTGGTCAGCTCCGTCTTGCCCACCCCGGTGGGGCCCAGGAACAGGAACGAACCATTGGGGCGGTTGGGGTCCGAAAGCCCCGCCCGGGCCCGACGGATGGCGTTGGATACCGCCTTGACCGCCTCATCCTGTCCCACCACCCGGTGGGTGATGTTTTCCTCCATGCGCAATAGCTTGGCCCGCTCGCTCTCCAGCATCTTGGACACGGGGATACCCGTCCAGCGCGACACCACCTCGGCAATCTCCTCGTCCGAGACCTTGTTGCGCAGCAGCCGCATCTCCGACATCTCCGCCTGGGCGGCCATGTCCAGGCTGCGCTCCAGGTCGGGGATCCGGCCGTACTGCAACTCCGACATGCGCCCCAGGTCTCCGGCACGACGGGCTGTTTCCAGCTCCACCCGGGCACGCTCCAGTTCCTCCTTGATGGCAGCGGTACCGGACAGGGCAGCCTTCTCGGACTTCCATACCTCTTCCTGATCGGAATACTCCCGCTCCAGCTTATCGATTTCCTCCTGCAGGGCGTCCAGGCGCTTGCGGGAAGCCTCGTCGGACTCCTTCTTGAGGGCCTCACGCTCGATCTTGAGCTGGATCAGACGCCGTTCCAGGCGATCCAGACTCTCGGGCTTGGAGTCGATTTCCATGCGGATACGGCTGGCCGCCTCGTCCACCAGATCGATGGCCTTGTCCGGCAACTGCCGGTCGGTGATATAGCGATGGGACAGGGTGGCGGCAGCGACAATGGCCGGGTCGGTGATCTCCACCCCGTGATGCACCTCATAACGCTCCTTGAGACCACGCAGAATGGCGATGGTGTCCTCCACGTTGGGCTCTTCCACCAGCACCTTCTGGAAGCGCCGCTCCAGGGCGGCATCCTTCTCCACATACTTGCGGTATTCATCCAGGGTGGTGGCGCCGATGCAGTGCAGTTCGCCCCGGGCCAGGGCCGGCTTGAGCATGTTGCCAGCGTCCATGGAGCCCTCGGCCTTGCCGGCGCCCACCATGGTGTGCAGCTCATCGATGAACAGGATCACCCGACCCTCCTGCTTGGACAGATCGCTGAGCACCGCCTTGAGGCGCTCCTCAAAATCCCCGCGGAACTTGGCGCCAGCGATCAGGGAGCCCATATCCAGAGACAGCACGCGACGGTCCTTGAGCCCTTCGGGTACCTCGCCGTTGACGATGCGCTGAGCCAGGCCCTCGACGATGGCGGTCTTGCCCACCCCGGGCTCACCGATCAGCACCGGGTTGTTCTTGGTGCGCCGCTGCAGCACCTGAATGGTACGGCGGATTTCCTCATCGCGACCGATCACCGGATCCAGCTTGCCCTGCTCAGCCCGCTCGGTGAGATCAATGGTGTACTTCTCCAGGGCCTTGCGCTGATCCTCTGCATTGGCGTCCTCCACCCGCTGGCCGCCCCGCAACTGGTCCACCGCCTTGTTCACCGCATCCTGGTTGGCACCCGCCTTGTGCAACAGATCCTTGAGGGCCCCCTTGGCCTCCAGGGCGGCGAGCACGAACAACTCCGATGAGATGAACTGATCCTTGCGGGACTGCGCCAGTTTGTCGCATAGATTGAGTAGACGCCCCAGATCGTTGGAGAGATGCACATCCCCCCCGGTCCCTTCCACCCGAGGCAGGCGCTCCAGGGCCTCGCCCAATTGTGACCTGAGCAGATTGACGTTCACGCCGGCCTGGGAGAGCAGTGGGCGCACGGAGCCGCCCTCCTGATCCAGCAGTGCGATCATCATGTGCACCGGTTCGATCATCTGGTGATCACGCCCCACCGCCAGGGACTGGGCATCGGCCAAAGCCGATTGAAACTTGCTGGTGAATTTATCCATGCGCATAGTGGCGAAACCCCTTCGAGATATGTCAGATTAAGAGTGTAGATGGGGCCTGTTGCCGGGTCTTTCAAGCGCAGCCGTGACCCAGCGTCCAGCCGCGGGTCTCATAACCGATCGCCACTTTTCGGGGCCAAAAAAGCGGCGATGGAACATATCGAACTGATTTGCGTCATAACCCTGGAGGCCGGTGTTTTCTACACTGGGTCCACCCCTCAAGCCATCCCGGATGGGCCGAGATCATGCTCGCGCGGCCGGCCACGGTAAGTGGAACCCAGGTCATGACCACTGCAGGCGCCACGTTTTCAGAGGATTATCCGTGTCATCAGCCAGCCAGCATACGGCATCGCCCGAGCAGTCCATGGGCCCGGACCGCCCGGGGCTGAGCCGGAGTGCCCCCCCTGACTGGGCGCGCGAGGCCTGGACACCCGAACTGCGGCCCGGGCTGCCCCTTCACGGCCCCTCCCCGCACGAACCCACCGTGGACCGCTTGCTGGACGAGATCAAGAACTGGCGTTTCCGCGAGGGGGAACTGCTGCATGCCGCAGCCACCGTGCCCACCATCGACCCCTTTCACTGGCTGGAGAACAATCCTGGCGAATCCCGGTGCCTGTGGCAAAACAGGGAACGGACCCTCACCCTGGCCGGCATCGGCGCCGCGGCGGAACTGAGCGCCGACACCGCCGAGGACTACGACCGCCTGCTGGAACGCATCAACCACATCATCGGCGATCGAGACACCGCCTTCGTCGGAGGTTTTGCCTTCGACGGTCGTTCCGGCGAGGGGGAATGGCATGATTTCCCCGCTGCCCGCTTCGTGCTGCCGGCCATCGAACTGCGCCAGCGAGATGGCCATTTTCGGCTGGCGGTCAACCTGCGTGCCAGTACCCGGCGCGAATTCGTGCGCCGGAAGACCCGGTTGATCACCAGCCTGTGCCGCCTGCGTTTCACGCCACCGGCGTCGGCCGACGCGCCCTGGCCCATCCGCGTGACCCGGCGGATGGATGACATGAGCTTCGACGAATGCCAGGGGCATATCCACCATATCCTGGAACACATTCAGCAGGGGGGTATCCACAAGGCCGTGCTGGCCCGCCGGGTGAAACTGCAGCTCAACGACGCGCTCCCCGGGTTCGCGGCCTTGAAGCGCTGGCATCATACCAACAGCGGCAGTTTCTGCTTTGCCCTGGAACATGGTCACAAGCTCTTCATGGGGTGCTCGCCAGAGCGCCTGTTCAGTCGGGAGGATCGTCGTGTGTGCACCGAATCCCTGGCGGGTACCGTGCGCCGTGGTCGCAGCCGCCAGGAAGACGCGCAACTGGAGCACACCCTGCTGCAGGATCCCAAACTGATCCATGAGCATGAACTGGTCACCCGCTATGTACGCGAGCGCATTGCCCCCTGGGTGACCCACACCGATTGCCCCACCGAGGCCGGCGTGGTGAAACTGGATCGCATCCAGCACCGCTATCTGCCCATCCGCGCCACCCTGCGACCCGGCGTGATGGATGATCAACTGCTCAGGGCCCTGCACCCCACGCCCGCTGTCTGCGGATTCCCGCGCCAGGAGGCTCAGGAGCTGATTGCCCGTCGGGAAAGCATCCATCGGGGCTGGTACAGCGGCGTGGTGGGCATGATCTCGCCACGGCGGTCGGAGTTTGCCGTGGCCATCCGCTCGGCCCTGGTGGAACGCAACCGGGTGCTGTGCTATTCCGGCGTGGGCATTGTCGAAGGCTCCACTCCAGAGGCGGAGTGGAACGAACTGGAAGCCAAGATCGAGTCCTTCCTGGCCGTGCTGGGGTCCTGACAGCGGGGATGCGGGCGCCCTTCAGTCACATCAACCAGGCCTGGTCCACTCTGATCCTGGAGCGTCTGCATGATCAGGGTGTGCGGGATGTCTGCATTGCTCCAGGCAGCCGCAGCGCGCCACTGGCCCTGGCGGCAGCGCATCTGGCCGAGCGGCGCGACGACCTGGTGCTGCACACCCATTTCGACGAGCGCGGCCTGGGCTTTCTCGCCCTGGGGCTGACCCGGGCCAGTGGTCGACCCACCGCCCTGATCACCACCTCGGGCACAGCGGTGCCCAACCTGCATCCCGCCCTGGTGGAGGCCTTCCAGACCCACCAGCCCCTGATTGCCCTCACCGCCGACCGGCCTCCGGAACTGATCCATTGTGGTGCAAATCAGGCCATCGAGCAGCCCGGCCTGTTTGCCCTGCATGTGCGTGCACAACTCAACCTGCCGCCGCCGGACACAGCCATCAGCGCTGGAGCCCTGGGCGCGGACATGGACCAATGCCTGCAGGCCCTGCACGGCGCCGATCGGGGACCAGTGCATATCAACGCCCCCTTTCGAGACCCCCTCTACGGCACGTCGCAGCTGGCGGACTTTGGCCCCTGGCTCTCGGATCTGCGCGCGCCCACGCGCATGCCCCCCATCCACGAGGCCGTGGCCCTGCCCCGCCTGCATGGCCCGGTGGCCCTGGTGGCGGGACAGCTGGACCCCGATGAGGCCGAGGCGGTGCTGGCACTGGCTCAGCGAGCCCATCTGCCCATTCTGGCTGACATCGGCAGCCAACTCAGGCTGATCGACCATCCCTGCGTCGTGCCCTACCCGGACCTGCTGTGCGCCAGCCCCAGCGGCCAGCACGCACTGGCCGGCCTCGGCCAGGTGATTCAGTTTGGTGGGCGCATCACCAGCAAACGGCTCAATCAGTGGCTGGCCGGGTTTGCGGGTGAGTACTGGCTGGTCAGCGCCCATTCGGGCTGCCTGGACCCGGAACGCCGCGCCATCCCCATTCAGGCGAACATCCCGGCCTTTTGCACACAACTGGACCCTCCCCCTCAATCGGACACGGGCCTGGTGGCCGTGGCCCGGGCGCTCGCACCGCATCTGGAGGCGGCCACCGAGGAGCCATTCTCGGAGCTGTCGGTGGCCCGCCGGCTCAGCCAGGAGATCCCCCAGGAGATGGCCCTGTTCCCGGGCAACAGCCTGAGCATCCGGCTGCTGGACGCAGTGGCCGAGCCAGGCCTTGGCCAACGCTGCGTGACCAGCCGGGGTGCCAGCGGCATCGACGGTCTGGTGGCCACGGCGGCGGGGTTTGCCCGGCGCCACCCCGGTGGCCTCACCCTGCTGCTGGGGGATCTGTCCCTGCTGCATGATCTCAACAGTCTGGCCTTGACCCAGGGCAGTCCATCCCCCCTGGTGATCGTCGTGCTCAACAACGATGGTGGGGCCATCTTCAATCTGCTGCCGGCCCGGAGCCAGGGCGAGCATTTCCAGCCCCTGTTCCAGTTGCCCCATGGCCTGGGTTTTGAGCATGCCGCAGCCCAGTTTCACCTGAGCTATGCAGCCCCAAAGGATGTCGAGGCCTTCGCCGAGACCTACCGGGCTGCCTGCCGGCGCCCCGGGGCCACCCTCATCGAACTCACCTTCCCCCCGGATCGGGGCAGCCGGGCCTTGTCGGGGCTGATCCAGTCCATCCGCAATGACTCGCCCAAGCCCTGACCCCTTAAAGGCCCCCCTGCCCCTGATCCATGCCCCCCTGGTGGGAGTGGCCCTTGGCCGCGAAGGCTCCAGCCAGTGGCTCCATGAGGCCTCTAGCTCCGCGACTGCCCCTCTTGTGGGAGCGGCCCTTGGCCGCGAAGATCGAAGCCCCACCCGCATCGTGACCAAGGCCTTCGCGGCCGAGGGCCGCTCCCACAAAAGCCCCTCCCACGGGGGCCGTGCCCACCTGCCGGCGGGGAGTGGGCCTTGATGCCTTCAACCACCCTGGTCCTGCTGCATGGCTTCATGGGCCGTGGTCACGACTGGAGCGAGGTGGCCGGGCACCTGCCGGCGGGGATGCACTGCATCACCCCCAACCTGCCCGGGCATGGCGACGCCCCCCTGGATCCCATCGGGGCAAACCCGCCATTCGAGGCCTACTGTGAACAGGTCTGGACCGGACTGCATGCCCAACTTCCGGAGCGGTTTGCCCTGGCCGGGTACTCCATGGGCGGGCGTATAGCCGCCTGGCTGGCCGCCCGACATCCCGAGCGGGTGGCGGCACTTGTCCTGGAGGGTGCCCACCCGGGACTCAGCAGCGTCGCCGACCGCCAGGCACGCCTGGACAACGACGAGACCTGGGCCCGACGCCTGGAACAGGGCCCCTGGCCCGATGTCCTGGATGCCTGGTACCGCCAGCCGGTCTTCGCCTCGCTGGATGACGCCCAGCGCCGGACCTTCATCGCCGTTCGAGCCTCGCAGGATCCAGGGCAGCTGGCCCGGGCATTGCGTGCCGCCAGCCTGGGTCATCAGCCCTCGCTGATCCCGAGCGTGGCGGGGTTGGACATCCCGCGCACCTTCATCGCCGGGCGCCAGGATGAGAAATTCTCCGCCCTGGGCGAACACTGGTCCCAGGGCTGCCCCGGCCTTGAACTTGTCAAACTGGATGGTCTGGGGCATAACTGCCACGCCGAGGCCCCGGAAACCGTGGCCCGCATCATTCATCGCACCTGCTGCGGCCAGCAGACCGTTACCAAGAGCATTGACAGCCCATGAGTACAGCAAGCCCCTCCAGCATCATCCCCGCCGCCGACTGGCAGGATCACAGCGGCGCCTTCCAGGATGTCCTCTATCACAAGGCGGAGGGGATCGCGAAGATCACGATCAACCGTCCTCAGGTGCGCAATGCCTTTCGTCCGCTCACCGTCAAGGAGATGCAGCAGGCCCTGGCCGATGCCCGCTTCGACGAGAACGTGGGCGTGATCATCCTCACCGGTCAGGGGGATCTGGCCTTCTGTTCCGGTGGCGACCAGCGGGTGCGTGGCGACTCCGGCTACAAGGACGATCAGGGCGTGCATCACCTGAACGTGCTGGACCTGCAAAAGGACATCCGCTCCTGCCCCAAGCCGGTGATCGCCATGGTGGCCGGCTACGCCATTGGCGGCGGGCATGTACTGCATCTGATCTGTGACCTGAGCATCGCCGCCGAGAACGCCCGCTTCGGCCAGACCGGCCCCAAGGTGGGTTCCTTCGATGGCGGTTTTGGTGCCAGCTACATGGCCAGCGTGGTGGGCCAGAAGAAGGCCCGGGAGATCTGGTTCCTGTGCCGCCAGTACAACGCCCAGGAGGCCCTGGACATGGGCCTGGTGAACACCGTGGTGCCCCTGGAGCAGCTGGAGCAGGAGACCGTGGCCTGGTGCCGCCAGATCCTGGAACACTCCCCCATCGCCCTGCGCATGCTCAAGTCCGCCTTCAACGCTGGCACCGACGGCCAGGCAGGCATCCAGGAACTGGCCGGCAACTCCACCATGCTCTTTTACATGACCGAAGAGGGTCAGGAGGGCCGCAATGCCTACCTGGAAAAGCGCAAGCCGGATTTTGGCAAGTTCAAACGCCAACCCTGAGTGCACGCCCTGTCTCATGGGAACTCCCCACTGCGGTCACTCCCTCCCGTAGATGCTGGCAGGCACAAGCCCTGAGCCAGCCCTTGTGGGAGCGGGCCTCGCCCGCGAATGGCGGTGGGTACAGGTCCCAGGGCGCGGCTTCGCAGCGCATCGCTGGCAGGCCAGCTCCCACAGGGGTTCGGTAACGCCCACCGTTGGGGGCAACTCTTCACAAGGGGACGACTTCCAACTGGGGCATGACTCCTATAGGGGCCGCTACCCCACCAGTGCTCACAGAGGGACAAAACCTACAAATGAACTCCAGTTCCGATCAGGCCCTGACCAGGCTCACCCTCTGGCGCTACCGCGTCCCCCTGCGAGAACCCCTGGCCCTGGGCCCGTGCACCCTGTCCCACAGGGAAGGGCTTCTCCTGGAGTGGCAGGGCGTGGATCAACCGGTCATCTGGTCCGAGATCAGTCCGCTGCCAGGCTTCAGCGATCATGACCTCACCACCTGCACTGAACACTTGAGGCAACTGCTGCAGGCCCCGGGGGCACTGAAGGATCGACTGGACCCGGGACAACCCGGGCTCCCCGCCGAGGTGCGCTTCGGCCTGGAGAGCGGCCACCTGCAATGGTCCACCCCCTTGCCCCCGGCCCGTCCCCTGCCCCGTTGCCAATTGCTGCGCCACGACGCTGAGCTGAACACGGCCCCCCAGGCACCCTGCATCAAACTCAAGGTGGGGCGATCCTCCCCAGCGGCAGATGCGCAGCGCATTCAAGGGTTGATCCGTCAGTTACGGGACGACCAGCCACTGCGTCTGGATGCCAACCGTAGCTGGACCCTGGAAACCGCCCGGGATCTGAGCCAGCGGATCGATCACCGCCATGTAGCCTTCATCGAGGAGCCCCTGCTGCCTGGCAGTGACTATGGGGAATGGTTTGCCGCCACCGGCCTGCCCTTTGCCTGGGATGAGACCCTGCGGGAACTCCCCCCGGAGGCCATTGAGGCCCGGCTGGACACCCCCGGCCTGGCGGCCCTGGTGATCAAGCCCATGCTCAGCGGCCTTGCGCGCGCCGAGGCCTGGGTGGCCGCGGCCCGGAGCCGGGGGCTGGGCGTAGTACTCAGCGCCGCCTACGAGAGCAATCTCACCCTGGACCTGTACACCCGCCTGGCCGAGCACTGGGGTCTCACCAGCCCCCAGGGCCTGGATACCTTTGCCCCCTTCACCCATGCCCTCATCGAACCCATCCGCAGTCAGCCCGAACACGCCCAGCGGCCGGTGCTGGGGCGTGAGGACCTGCACTGCCTGGGGCACTGGACATGAAACCTTCCGCGGATGACACCCTGCCCTGCCTGCTGGATGCGGCGGCCCGCCACTGGCCTGATCACACCGCCCTGATCCTTCCCGGACAGGCGGATCTGAATTTTGCCCAATGGTCCGAACGGGTGACCGAGCGGGCGCTGTCACTGAAGGCCCAGGGCGTGGCATCCCACCAATGGGTCGTCATCAGGGCAGATCGCAGCGCGGACACCCTGTTGGATATCTTCGCCGTGCTGCGCGCGGGGGCACGCCTGTTGCCGGTGAACCCGGCCCTGCCGTCGGCGCTGGTGGATGCCCTGATGGCGGCGCATGCCCTGGACTGGCGGATGCCCGAACCCGGGGGGAGGGTCGCCGCCGGCCCGGGCGGAGATACCGGCACCCTGCCCCGCCCTCACGCCCCGGCCATCGCGCCCACCGCACTGCAATGGCGCTTCCCCGCCGATGACATCCGCACCGGGGTGCTCACCTCCGGATCCACCGGCCAGCCCAAGGTGGCCACGCACAGCTACACCAATCACCTACTGAGCGCCGAAGGGGCCAATCGCGCCATCCCGTTGCGGACGGGGGACCGCTACCTGCTCTCCCTGCCGCTTTTCCATGTGGGCGGGCTGGCCATCCTGTTCCGGTGTCTGCTGGGGGGCGCATCCCTGGTGCTGGGCGGACGGGCCGAGGATGCGGATCACCTGGCGGCCACCGGTGTGACTCATCTCTCCATGGTGGAAACCCAACTGCAGCGCCTGCTGGCGCGGGGCCGGCCACCGCCCGGGCTCGAGGCGATCCTGCTGGGCGGGGGCCCCGTACGCCCCTCACTGCTCGGGGAAGCCCGGACACGGGGACTGCCGTGCTGGATGAGTTACGGGCTCACCGAAATGACCTCCCAGGTGCTCAGCCAGGGGCCCGACGGCCGGGTTCGGGTACTGGATCATCGGGCATGTCGGGTGGACGGCAACGGCGAGATCCTGGTGCGGGGAGGCACCCTGTTCAAGGGCTATCTGCGCGACGGGGAAACGGACCCGGCCACCGATGACGATGGGTGGTTCCACACCCGAGACCTGGGCGCCTGGGATGAGCATAGCCTCAGGATCACCGGACGCCTGGACAACCAGTTCATCAGCGGGGGCGAGAACATCCAGCCGGAGACGGTGGAGCAGGCCCTGCATCAGCACACAGATGTGGTTCGGGCCGTGGTGGTGCCCTGCGCCGATCACGAGTTCGGGCAACGACCCGTGGCCTTCGTGGCAGTCCGCGCCCCCCTGGAAACCGAAGTCCTGCGCGCCTGGTTGCGTGAGCGCTTACCGCCGTTCATGGTGCCCGTCGCCTTTCAGGCGCTGCCCGCCCAGGCCGACCTGAAGGTGAAACGGCAGGAACTGGCCCAAAGGGCGGAGGCCAGGGAGCCCGAGGTGCTGTATCCTGAGGATCAAATCCCTGTTTAACCCCTGAGAGAGCAGTCCATGTGGAAGCGCCCCATCGACATTGATGCCCTCAACGACATCACCCGCGACACCCTGATGCAGTCCCTGGGCATTCGCATCACCCGGATCACCGAGGATGCCGTCTACGGCACCCTGCCCGTGGACGAACGCACACGCCAGCCCTTTGGGCTGCTGCATGGCGGCGCGTCCGTGGCCCTGGCCGAGACACTGGGGAGCGCCGGGGCACACCTGGCCTCGGAGCCGGGCTACATGGCCGTGGGCCTGGAGATCAATGCCAATCACCTGCGACCGGCCCGCGAGGGGGAGGTGACAGGGTGTGCCCGTCCGGTGCATGTGGGCAGTCGCACCCAGGTATGGGAGATCCGCATCCAGGATGAACAGGGCCGGGAGATCTGCATCGCAAGGCTCACCACCCTGTTAACGGAGGCGCCAGCCGGTCACAGGAGTGCATGACCAGGGCGCCAGACCTCCCGATCGGGATCGGGCTGCCGGCGAAAGGGGTCAGGGTCATCTCGGGAGTCTTTCCTGGCATGGGCGTCGCGGGCGGGGCCCGCTCCCACGGGGGCAGCGCTGCCCCACGGGTGACACCCGATCACCCCGCCTCCTTGTGGGAGCGGCCCTTGGCCGCGAAGCGGGTGGTCAGGTGGCTTCAAAGGGCAGGAGTGGCATGGGCTGTTCGCAGCCGAGAGCCGCTCCCACGGGGATCAAGTGATCAGAGAGGGGAGATTTTCATGGCCATAGACACCCAACATACACCTGCCGGGGACACCCCGGACGAACGCCCCATCACGCTGGTCTTTGGTGCCAGCGGTTACATCGGCTCCAACCTGGTGCCCCGGCTGCTGGCCTCCGGCAAGGCGCGGATCCGCGCCTGCTCCCGGCGTCTGAGTGTACTCCAGGCGCGAGGCTGGGATGAGGCCGAACTGGTCGCCGCCGATGCCCTCAAACCCGAGACCCTCGGCCCGGCACTGGAGGGTGTGACCACGGCCTATTATCTGGTGCACTCCATGGGGGCCGGCAAGTCCTTTGGCCAACTGGACATTCAGGCGGCCCGGCACTTCGCCAAGGCGGCCGCCGAAGCGGGTGTGCAGCGCATCGTCTACCTGGGCGGCCTCGCCCCGGCCTCTGCCCGCAGCGAACATATCGTCTCCCGACGTCAAACCGGAGACGAGCTGCGGCGCGGCCCGGTCCCGGTCACCGAACTGCGTGCCGGCATCATCGTCGGCCCCGGATCCGCCGCCTTCGAGGTGATGCGTGATCTGGTGCTGCACCTGCCGGTCATGGTCACGCCCAAATGGGTCTCACGCACCTCGCCGCCCATCGCCCTGGACAACCTGCTGGAGTATCTGCAGCGGGCCCCTGATGTGCCCGAAACCGCCGGCCGTATCCTCGACACCGGAGGGCCGGAGTACCTCACCTACGGTCGCATGATGCAGATCCTCGCCGAAGAGGCGGGGCACAAACCGCCGATGATCATCCCCGTACCCTTCTTGTCGCCCAAGCTCTCCTCCTACTGGCTCCGCCTGGTCACCTCGGTGCCCACCTCCATCGCACGGGCCCTGGTAGAGGGACTCAAGGAAAACTATGTGGCCGAGGACGATGAAACCCGAAGCCTCATGCCCCAGGACCTGCTGGATTTTCGCAGTGCGGTGCGCACGGCCTTCGAGGCGGAGGCCGAAAACGCCCTGGCCGCCCGCTGGACCGAGGGCGCCTTCATGTTCCGGGACTATCGGGTGGACTACAGCTATTACGCCAAGACGGCCGGCGGCTCCGCCGTGGCCGCTGCCCCCGTGGACACGGTCTGGTCGGTGGTCACGGCCATTGGCGGCGAACACCGGTATTTTGCCTACAACCCGCTGTGGAAAATCCGCGAAGTGGCCGACTGGATGCTGGGGGGCCCCGGTCGTAATTATGGCCGCCGCCACCCCACGGAACTGCGCGTGGGCGACATGGTGGACTCCTGGCGCGTGGTGGGACTGGAACCGGGTCGGCGCCTTACCCTGGGATTCGGCATGCGTGTGCCAGGGGCCGGCGTGCTGGAAATCGACCTTGCGCCCGAGGGGAATGGCACCCGCATCAACGTGACCAACTACTGGCATCCCGCCGGCGTCTGGGGACTGCTCTACTGGTATGCCATGGCCCCGGCCCATCTTTTCGTCTTTACCGGCATGGCCCAGGGCATTGCCCGGCAGGCAGAAACCGCCGTCCTTGCAAGTACTTGACCCATGGGGCCGTCTTTGACATAACCCTTGCGTCATCATGCATACTCGGGCGGTCATTTCACCATCAGCAGCCCACGGGAGGGACAGCCATGCCGGTCATCGATCACGACATGATCTTCCCGGCGGAACCAGATGAAGTCTTTGCCCTGATCCGCCGGGTGGATGAGTTTCCGCGTTATGCCGATGCGGTCGAATCGGTCACGCCGCTCAATGACACCACCTATCGCTGGAAGGTCCGGGCCAACGGCATGGTATTCAGTTGGGACGTGGCCATCATCGAAGAAGAGCCCCCCCATCGATTGACCTGGAAATCGCTCAGCGGCATCCGTAACACCGGTCGCTACCGCCTCAGCTCCGTCCCTGGCGGCACTCGAGTGAAACTCTCGATCGAGTATCATCTGCACAATCGCCTGCTGGACAAGACCGTGGGACGGGCCGCCCGCCCCCTGGTACATCACATCAGCGGTCAGGCCTTCGAGCGCGTGCGCCGGGCGCTGATCGAGGATCAAGCCCAAAACACATCGGCCCAGACAGGGAACACCGAGACGCCCCGCCAACACTGAGGCCTCTCTGGGCCAAGACCCCATGGGAACCCCCTGAATGGAAAAGCAGCAACGCATCATCCAGATGTTCAACGACATCTCGCCCACCTATGACCGACTCAACCGCATCCTGAGTTTCGGGGTGGACCGGCGCTGGCGCCGCAACGGCTGCCTGGCGGCCCTCAAGGCCCATGGCCGGCCCGTGAAGCATCTGGTGGATGTGGCCACGGGCACGGGGGATCTGATCCTGTTCTGGCGTGAAGCCGGCAAGGCCAGCGGCATCACCATCGAGCGCGCCACTGGCGTGGATCCGGCCATCGGCATGCTCACCCTGGCCCGACGCAAGGTGAAGAACGCCGAGTTTCAGGAGGCAGAGGCCGCCGCCCTGCCCATGGAAGACAGCAGCGCCGACATGGTGAGCATCAGCTATGGCATCCGCAACGTGGTCGACGTGGACGGGGCCCTGCGAGAGTTCCACCGGGTGCTGGAGCCAGGTGGCCACGTACTCATCCTGGAATTCATGAGCCACCCGGAAGCCACCGTCATGGACCGGATGAGCCGCTTCTACATGAACAACGTGCTGCCCAGAGTGGGCGCCATGATCTCCAAGGATAACCAGGCATACACCTACCTGCCGGAATCCATCCAGGCCTTTTTCAGCACCGAACAATTGGTGAACAAACTCACCGCTGCAGGCTTTGAGATGGTGCAGGTCAAGGACGACACCTTCGGCATCTCAACGCGCTTCATTGCCCGCAAACCGGGTTGATCAGCGTCGCCCTGTCTTTCTGAATCATCTCATCATCGATCCAATCATCCACGGGGAGTTCACTCATGCGAGTGGCAATCATCGGGGCCGGCATCAGCGGCCTGAGCACGGCCTTTTACTTCAACCGCTCCAGAAGCGATGCGGAACTGCACATCTTCGAGGCCAACGACCACCTGGGCGGCACGATGCACACGGTGAACAAGGATGGCTTTCTGTTCGAGGAAGGCGGTAATGGCTTCCTCAGCAACAAGCCAGACATGCTCAAGCTGGTGGAAGACTGTGAGGGCTCACATCTGCTCATGCGCAGCGAAGACGCCGCGCGCAAGCGCTTCATCTACACCGATGCCATGCACCCATTCCCCGACAGCCCCGGCAAGTTCTTCAAGTCCGGCCTGCTCACCTTCCCGCAGAAACTGCGCGTGGCCGGTGAAGTCTTCACACCCGCCAAACGGGATGACAGCGACGAAACCCTGCAATCCTTCGGCTACCGCCGTCTGAGCAAGGCCTTCACCGACGTTTTCCTGGATGCCATGACCGCCGGTATTTACGGCACCACGGCCGACCGTGTCTCCGTACGGGCAGCCTTCCCTCTGGTGGCCGCGCTGGAAAAGGAGCACGGGGGCCTGTTCAAGGGCATGATCAAGCGGCGCAAGCAAAGCGCTGGCCCGGGCGGCGTACTGATGAGCTTCAAGGGCGGCATGAACACCATCGTCGACCATCTCAAATCCAAGATCAAAGCCCAGTGGCATACAGGACACCCCGTGGACAGGGTCACCGCCACGGAGAACGGCTATCAGCTCGCGGTGGGTGGCCAAACGCACGATTTCGACCAGATCATCATGGCGGTCCCCGCCTATGCGGCAGCCCCGATGCTTTCCGACCTGGATCCTGAATTGTCCCGTCAGTTGGACGCTCTGGATTACTCTCCCATCGCCGTCGTCGGCTTCGGCTGGAAGGAACTGGATCACCCGTTGGATGGCTTCGGATTGCTCACCACTGCCAAGGCGCCGCTGCCTTTCCTGGGCGTGCTGTGGGATAGCAGCATCTTCCCCGATCGGGCACCCGACGGCATGAAGAGCCTCCGGATCATGCTCGGTGGTCAGCGCGCCCCCCATAAGGTGGACCAGGACCCCGAGACCCTGATCCAGGAATCCCGGGAGGGGCTGGTCAAGGCCCTGGGCATCGACAAGGCCCCGGACGCCACCATCGTCAAGCGTTGGCCCAAGGGGCTGCCCGGCTACCCGGTGGGTCATATCGAGGCCGTGGATCGCATCATGGCGCAGGCCAGCCAGCATCGCGGCCTGCACCTCACAGGCAACGCCTTCCGAGGCATCGCCATGAACGACTGCGTACGTAACGGCCGCCTCACCGCAGAA